>JASBSH010000204.1 GCA_030149025.1 Actinomycetales bacterium
CCCTGGCTTTGTCCGAGGGCGCCTACATGGCCGAGATCGTCCGCGCGGGGATGCTCTCCATCGACCCGGGCCAGACCGAGGCCGCGCAGGCATTGGGCATGAGCCGCCTGCTGACCCTGTGGCGGGTGGTGCTGCCCCAGGCGATGCGGGTGATCATCCCGCCGACGGGCAACGAGACGATCGCCATGCTGAAGGACACGGCCCTGGTCGCGTTCGTGCCGGTCACGAACGAGCTGTTCTTCCAGCTGCAGGCGATCGGCAGCCGGACCTTCCAGGTCTTCCCGATGCTGGTGGCCGCCTGCATCTGGTACCTGGCTCTGACGAGCGTGCTGATGGTCGCGCAGTACTTCGTCGAGCGGCGCTTCAGCAGAGGGGTGGCGGGTCGGGGCCCCCGGGTGCGTCAGCCTGTCGGGGGAGTGGGGGTGGCGCATTGAGCAACGGACCCACCGCGTTGACCGGAAGTGCGCTCGAGGCGACCGGTGGCCCCAACGGCGGCCCGATGGTCAAGGCCGAGAAGGTGCACAAGTCGTTCGGCCACCTGCAGGTGCTCAAGGGCGTGAGCCTCGAGGTCGCGCGCAAGGAGGTGCTGTGCATCATCGGCCCCTCCGGATCGGGCAAGTCCACGTTCCTGCGGTGCATCAACCACCTCGAGAAGGTGGACGCCGGCAGGCTGTCCGTCGACGGAGAGCTGGTCGGGTACCGGCAGCGCGGCGGTCGGCTGTACGAGCTGAAGGAGTCGGAGATCGCGGCGCAGCGACGCGAGATCGGGATGGTGTTCCAGCGGTTCAACCTGTTCTCGCACATGACGGCGCTGGAGAACGTCATCGAGGCGCCGATGCGAGTGAAGCGACTGGCCAAGGGCACCTGCCACGACCTGGGAATGAGCCTGCTCGAGAAGGTGGGACTCGAGGACAAGGCGCACTCCTACCCCTCACAGCTCTCCGGAGGCCAGCAGCAGCGCGTCGCCATCGCCCGGGCCCTGGCGATGGAGCCGAAGCTCATGCTGTTCGACGAGCCGACGTCCGCACTGGACCCAGAGCTGGTGGGCGAAGTCCTCGACGTCATGCGCAATCTCGCGGAGAGCGGGATGACGATGATCGTCGTCACGCACGAGATGGGGTTCGCGAGGGAGGTCGGGGACTCGCTGGTGTTCATGGACGGCGGGGTCGTCGTCGAGGAGGGCCCGCCCCGAGAGGTGATCAAGAACCCGCAGCACGCGCGGACGCAGGCGTTTTTGTCCAAGGTGCTGTGACGCGGTGTGTCTTTCAGCGCACTTCACGCCGCCCAGCCGGTCACGCCGATGACGCGCAGGACGAGCACCCTGGCGAAGGGGCGGTCGCGGTACTGCTGGTAGCGCTCGGCAAGGAGTCCTGCCATTGCCTCCTCCCGGTCGGTACCGGCGTCCGGTTGCCACCGCAGCTCGGCCCGCACCCACCACAGGCGCGACCAGTCGGCGGGGTCCCAGTGCTCGACCAGCAGGGTCGCGCGAGGGTCCGCCTCCAGGTTCCGTTCCCGCTGCAGCCGATCGGAAGCCTTCGGTTTCACCCGGTCCACGGGCACCCCGATGTAGCCCTCGTCGTCGACGGCATAGACGACCGGCACCGCGTCGGCACCGCGCTCGGCGTGGACGGTGCACAGAACGCCGTGGTCATGAGCCGCCAGCCGGGCCAGGGCCTCGTCCTCCGTGAGCCTCATCGGCTTCAGCCAGGTCTCAGCCAGGTCAGGGAGTGATCGTCGAGATCACCGATTCGGGGAAGCGCCTGTCCAAGATGGTGTCGCGGTTCCACTCGGCGCACAGCATCTGGGCGTCCTGCGCGAGTTCCACCGGCAGGCTGCGGTGCCAGCGCCCGCGGACGTGGAAGATCTCCTGCTGTGCGCCCAGGCGCAGGAAGTAGAAGTGACTGCCGCCGTCCCACATCCCGTGGATCTCACCGTCGCTGTCGACTGAGTACTTCAGCTCCTCGGCCTCGAGGACCGCGATGATCAACTCGTGGGTCAGCGGCAGGATCTGCTGTTCCTGTCGCCGACCGGCACCGGAGGCGCGCACCATCGTTCTCCAGAAGTGGATGGGGACGGCGGCGGTGAACGCCGCCGCGGTGACGCCGAGTCTAGGGTTGCCCATGCACAGGCGGCTCAAGCAGCCGGACGGACAGGGCGATACTGGTACAACCGGGCCTGCCTCATCAGATGGGCAGCCAACCGGCCGGACCGGAGGTGACGTGATGGACGAGAACGAGGATTCCCGTTCCGCGGCGACCGCTGCGGAGCAGCAAGTGGCCGACGCGGCTGAGGCGACCGACGTTCAGGCCGGTGCTTCGGTAGGCGAGGACGGCGAGAACCCGGTCATGGAGCTCCTGTCGGAGAAGGTCCCGCTCTCGCTGATCATGGACCTGTCCACGCCAGCCGGCCCCGATTCGGAGCAGATCCTCGAGGAGGAGGGCGAGCCGGAAGAGGCGTGGTGGGAGCAGCCGACGAGCTGACCGGCACGTGCGGTGTTGGCACGGGCGGTGTTGGCACGGCCGATTTCATGCTCGCGCGTAGCGCTGCTAACCTTTTCCTCCGTTGCGCCATTAGCTCAATTGGCAGAGCAGCTGACTCTTAATCAGCGGGTTCGGGGTTCGAGTCCCTGATGGCGCACCAGATCAGGGTTGCGCGGCCTTCACGGTCGCCGACCTTTTTCTTTGGGTCAGCGCCCGGACCGTGAAGGGCCGCTTACGCAGTCACTGCGTGATTCGCTGCGCCCACTCTTGCTCGACCACCGCTGAGCAAGTTGGGCCCCGGCTGTCAGGGAGACGGGGCAGATGTGCTGCCGAAGCCGCGAACCGGTCCGTAGATCGCCGCAGGTTGGTCGGTCACGAACGCCCAGTACCGATCACCGTAGGACCAGTGCCACCACTCCGTCGGGTAGTTCACAAGCCCTGCCTCTTCTAGCGCAGTCGCCAACATCCGACGATGGTGACGGGCCTGGCTCGAGATGTTCCCGGCTCCGGAGTAGCAGGCGCCCGCACTGTCCTCCGGAGTGGCGTTGACCGGCGTCCCCATGTCGACCGGGGTCCTCTGGCTGTCCACGAGGGTGAGGTCGATCGCGGCACCGCTCACGTGCGGCGCGATGGTCGGAGGTGACACATACCGGCTGGCCAGTTGGAAGCTCTCCCTGACGGACAACTCCGGGTCCAGGGCCTCCAAACGCTTGCGGTACTCGGTGAAGTAGTGCTCCTGCAGCTCGTACGGCCGGTACCCCTCGATCAAGAGCAGCCGGTAGCCCGCAGGCAGGCACCCCTGGGCGAACAGCAATCGCTGCACCAGGCCACGGCGAAGGTACGCATAGGCACCGTCGGCGGTCTCCTTCTGTCCGTCCAGAAGGAGGTCCGTCGATTCACGCACGTCGATCACGTCGTCGTCGATCTCTTCAACAGGAAGGTCGGCGACGCGGGGATCAGCCATGAGCACGATGTCAATCACCGAACGCAGTGTTCCAGAGGCGCTCAGCCGAGGAGCGCCGCGAAGGCCGCCGGAGCAAGGGACACGCCCCCGCTTCGCACGGCCTTGGCCACCCCGGGGTTACGCGGGAGTCGTCGTCGCCGCCGGGAGGCGTAGCAGCGACTCCCGCGTTGTACGGGTTAGACAGACATACCGCGACGTTCTGCAGGCTGATCCGACGATCCTGAGCACAAGGCCGTCTGCAGTACGTCGCGGTTTGCGTCAGGCACGGCAGGGTGGGCCGGCGCGTGAGTGACGACACGGACCGGTGGCGCACGCACCACGGCGCGTTCAGTTGGTCAACATCTGACCGTGAGGGCAGGCTGTGCCACGTGAGCACAGCAGCCGAGCATCGGGACGAGCGGTCGACGCAGACCGAGCAGTCCTCCTTCGACGCCGCTCGCCTGCTCACCGCCCTCGAGCACTTGCGGGCCGAAGTGGCCCGCACCAGGCTGCCCCTCGAGCTGCCGGACGTCGGCGACGCGCGCACGGATCTCGGCAGGCTGCTCGACCAGCTGGACGACTACCTCCTGCCGAGGCTGCGGCAGCTCGACGCACCGCTGCTCGCCGTGGTCGGCGGGTCCACCGGCGCCGGCAAGTCGACGCTGGTCAACACCCTGCTCGGCCGGGAGGTCAGCAGGGCCGGAGTCTTGCGGCCCACCACCAGGGCGCCCGTCCTGGTCCACCACCCGGACGACACCCAGTGGTTCACCTCCGGGCGGGTGCTGCCCCACCTGGCCAGGCTCACCGGGGAGGAGGGCGAGCACTTCGACGCCAAGAAGCTGACGAGCCTGCGCCTGGTCTCCTCCGACGCCCTCCCGCCCGGGCTCTCCCTGGTCGACGCGCCGGACATCGACTCCGTCGTGGAGGCCAACCGGCGGCTGGCCAACCAGCTGCTCGCCGCCGCGGACCTGTGGCTGTTCGTGACCACCGCCGCCCGGTACGCCGACGCGGTGCCCTGGGAGCTGCTGAGAACCGCGGCCGAACGCGGTACGTCCGTTGCCGTCGTCCTCAACCGGGTCCCACCCGAGGCCATGGCAGAGGTGCGATCCGACCTCGCGGTGATGCTGCGGCAGAACGACCTCGCCACCGCACCGTTGTTCACCATCCCCGAGAGCACGACAGCGGACGGGCTGCTCCCCGAGCAGGACATCGTGCCGCTGCGCCGGTGGCTGGTCACCCTCGCCTCCGACGCCCGCGCCCGCTCGGTGGTCGTGCGCCGAACCCTCACCGGTGCCCTGGAGTCGCTGGCCACCCGCGTGCCGCGGCTCGCCGAGGCCGCCGACAAGCAGGACGCCGCCGCGCGCGCTCTCGTGGACGATCTCGAGGCCGCGTACGCGGAGGCGGACAGGCAGTTGGAGAAGGGCCTCACCGACGGCTCCCTGCTGCGCGGCGAGGTGCTGGCCCGGTGGCAGGAGTTCGTCGGAACCGGCGAGTTCTTCAGGGGTCTGGAGACGGCGATCGGCAGGTTGCGGGACCGCATCACCGCCGCGATCCGCGGCCGTCCGGCCCCGGCGGAACCGCTCGGTGAGGCGCTCCAGACGGGCGTCGCCGCGCTGGTCCGAGCGCAGGCCGAGGACGCGGTGGAACGCGCCGCCGGACGCTGGCGTGCCCGCCCGGCCGGCGCCGCCCTCCTCGACGCGGCCGGTTCCGACGTCACCCACCTGTCGCCCGAGTTCGACGCTCGCCTCGAGCGGCAGATCCGCGACTGGCAGCGCTACGTGTTCGATCTGGTGCGCGCCGAGGGGCAGGGCAGGCGCACGGAGGCGCGGGTGGTGTCCTTCGGTATCAACGCGCTCGGCGTGGTGCTGATGCTCACCGTGTTCGCCAGCACCGCGTTCATCCCCACCGGTGCCGAGGTCGGTGTGGCCGCCGGGTCGGCGCTGATCGGCCAGCGCCTGCTGGAGGCCATCTTCGGTGACCAGGCGGTCCGGGCCCTGGCAGCCAGAGCGCGCGCCGACCTGATCCGCCGGGTCGACGAGCTGATGGCGACTGAGCAGACGCGGATGGTCGCCCTCCTCGACGACGCCGGTGTGGACCCGTCGGCCGCCGGCCGGCTGCGTTCGGCGAGTGACGACGTCCAGACCTCCTTCGCCCGTATGCCGAGGACGGCGCGGTAGATGGCCGCGGTGAACGTCGCGTCGCGTGTCGACGCGTTGGAGATGGCCCTCGCGTCGGGCGAGGACCGGCTCGAGCCGGAGTCGACGGCCCGGGCGCGTGCAGTGCTGTCGCGCACCACCGAGCGGATGCGGCTTGGCGCCGAGTACACCGTGGTCGCTCTGGCCGGTTCGACGGGCAGCGGCAAGTCGAGCCTGTTCAACGCGCTGGCGGGTCTCGAGGTCGCCCAGGTCGGCGCGCGTCGACCGACGACCGCCACCCCGACCGCGTGCGTGTGGGGCTCGGGCGCCGACGACCTGCTCGACTGGCTCGAGGTGCCACGACGCCACCGGACCGCTCGCGAGTCCGTGCTGGACGGCGACCGCGAGTCCGACCTGCACGGGCTGGTCCTGCTCGACCTGCCGGACCACGACTCGACCCAGCTCACGCACCGGCTCGAGGTCGACCGGCTGGTGCGCCTCGTGGACCTGCTCGTCTGGGTCGTCGACCCCCAGAAGTACGCCGACGACCTGCTGCACAAGCGCTACCTGCAGCGGCTCGCGGGCCACGAGGCCGTCATGCTCATCGTGCTGAACCAGATCGACCGGGTCCCACTGGGGGCGGTCGACGCGATCAAGGCGGACCTGCGCCGGTTGCTCGCCGAGGACGGGCTGAAGAACGTGCGCGTGCTCGCCACATCGGCGGTC
>JASBSH010000210.1 GCA_030149025.1 Actinomycetales bacterium
GTGGTGAGAAGCGGAAGCAACGAGCGCGGCCCTTCGAGGTAGCGGACCAGTGGCTGATGATGCACCACCACCTCCAACTCCAACCGTGGCTGGACGACTGGCTGGCCGGCGTGCGGCGGGACGGCCTGCTCGCGCGCCGCGGTGACCAGGGGCAGGCGCTGCTCGACGCGATGATGGTGCTTCAGCGGCTGGTGCTCGACGGTCGCCGTGAGCGGGCGCGGACGGAGCTGGCGGCGCAGGTGCTGCACAGCTCGCACGCTCTGGACGACGGCACTCTGGTCGCTGCGCTCGTTCTGCGTGGGTTGGCGGCGGCTTCGGGCGTCGCGGTGCCGACGTCCGCCCGGGACCGGCAGGCGCTGTGGGAGTCGTTCGGCGTGGTGACGGACAGCGTCTCGTCCACGTGCCTGACGCTCGGGCTGCGGTGGGAGGGGCAGGGTGCAGAAGCGTTGTCCTGGAACGGTTTCGCCGACCGTGGGGCACCGCTGCACCTGACCCGGTGGGATCTGCGCGCTGGCGGTGCGCGCCTCGGGGGCTCCGGTCCCGTCGCGGGCGGCGGGCCGGTACTCGTGTGTGAGAACCCACGCGTGCTCGAGGCCGTGGCGGAGCGGTTCGGAGGCTCGGTTGCCGTCGTGTGCACCAGCGGGCGGCCGAACCTGGTGACCCAGGACGTGCTGGTTCTCTGTGCGGACGCCGGCCGGGAGCTGCGGTACCACGGCGACTTCGACTGGCCGGGGGTCGCGATCGCGAACCAGGTCATGGAGCTGTGCGACGCCGAGCCGTGGATGATGACGAGCCAGGACTACCTCACGGCGCCGGGGTCGTTGCCGCTCAGCGGTTCTGAGGTCGAGCCCTCCTGGGACGACGAGCTGGGCGCCGCGATGCGGGGCCGAGGTGTCGTCGTCCACGAAGAAGCGGTCCTGGATCAGATCCTCAAAGCCCTCGAAGACTGGCCACGACAACCCTCATCGTGATCATGCAGTTCCGCACGCTGCCTCGGACCACCTTCCCCTGGCGTGATCTTGCACTTCTGCACGCTGCCTCGGACCACCTTCCCACGACGTGATCTTGCACTTCTGCACGCTGCCTCGGACCACCTTCCCACGGCGTGATCTTGCACTTCTGCAGACGGGGGCGGTGCCCGGGCCCCTCGCACGCACCATCGGTCATCACCGTGCAGACTCGGTGCGTGCCCGAGACCCGGAATAACGTCGAGAGCCGGCTGCCGACGTACGAGGAGGTCATGGCTGCCGCCAAGCGTCTCGAGGGAGTCGCCCACCGCACGCCGGTGCTGCGGTCGCGGCTGATCGACGAGCAGCTCGGGGCCGAGGTCGTGTTCAAGTGCGAGAACTTCCAACGGATCGGCGCGTTCAAGTTCCGCGGTGCGTACAACGCCCTCTCGCAGTTCTCACCAGAGCAGCGTCGGGCCGGTGTCGTCGCGTACTCGTCCGGCAACCACGCCCAGGCAATCGCCCTCGCCGCTCAGCTTCTCGACGTCCCCGCGACGATCGTCATGCCGCATGACGCGCCACCGGCGAAGGCCGCTGCGACGGCCGCATACGGCGCGACTGTTGTGCGTTACGACCGCTACACGGAAGATCGGGAGGAGATCGGCCGCGACCTCGAGGAGCGGCACGGACTGACGCTCATCCCTCCGTACGACCATTACGACGTCATCGCCGGGCAAGGCACGGCAGTCAAGGAGCTGCTCGAAGACGTCGGGGAGGTGGACGCGCTCTTCATCCCGCTCGGCGGTGGTGGACTGTTGTCCGGCTCACTGCTCTCGGTCGGGGCGCTGTCGCCCCACTGCGCTGTCTACGGCGTGGAGCCGGAGGCCGGCAACGACGGCCAACGGTCCCTGCGCGAGGGACGCATCGTCCACATCGACACCCCGCAGACGATCGCCGACGGCGCGCAGACGCAGCACCTGGGCGAGCTGACGTTCGCGATCCTGCAGCGGTCCGGCCCGACGATCCTGACGGCCACCGACCCGGAGCTGGTCGAGGCGATGGGCTCGTTGGTGACGTTCATGAAGATCGTCGTCGAACCGACGGGAGCACTCGGGTTCGCCGCATTTCGACGGATGGCGAGCCGACTGCAGGGCCGGCGTGTCGGCGTCCTCATCAGCGGTGGCAACGTCGATCCCGCGCGCTTGGGAGCGTTGCTGGCGGGAGCCGCATGACCGAGCATGACTGAGAGAACGGCGCCGGATGCGACGCCTGGCCCGGGAGGCGCTCGCCCGGGTCCGGCTGCACCTGGACCCGGCGACGCCGGTGGCCGAGCTCGGCATCGCCCATCAACAGCGCGAGCTCACCAGAACCGCGGTGGGCGTGGGTTTCATCTCGCACCACCTGGAGGAAGTCAGTGAGATCTCCCGACGATGGGCGCGTCAGCGGGGGCTGTTGCGCCGCGCGGCGAAGTACGCCGGTTCACGCAGGAGGTTGACCCACCGGTACGGAGCCAGACCGGGCAGGGGGTTGATGACCGGGTCGAAACGCACGTCGGAGTCGCTGGCGTGCGTGGCGTCGTCCAGCAGGTGGAGCGTCGCGAAGGTGCGCCAGGGACCCGTCAGGGTGGCGACCCGAAGCTCCAGCGTCGCTTCCCCGGTGGGGAAGGCGCCGACCAGGACGGGACCTGACGCCGTCCGGTAGGGCAGCAGCGTGGTGACCGGCGTGTCCGCGGACGTCGTCGGTCGGAGCAGGTGCCGGGCGACAGGCAGAGTCCCGGTGCTCGCGAGCAGCAGGTCGCCGAACCGACCGTCCGGCAGCGGCGCGCGGATGGCGAGACCGTAGAAGTCGGGAACACGGCCGGGCGTTCCGACGGCCTTCGAGCGGCGGACCACGACGCTGTCGGTGCCCGGCTCGTCCAGCCACGGCGCGCCAACCGGTGGAACCAGACCATGCCGTTCGAGCCTGGCACTTATGACCTGCCCGCGCGGGTGCAGTGGCTTCAAGGTCGGCCGTACGCGTGCGACGGCGCCGAACACGCCGCCGAGTGCGCCGCCGGCGGTCCGGGCGATCGTCTCGAGCACGCGTCGACGGTTCCACCGACGCAAGCGCGGCGCAACCGCGCACCTGCGGGTCAGGCGCCCTACCTGATAGCCCTACCTCGATCCGGCCGCGTAGGCCGCGGCGACGCGAGCACCCAGACGTGCGTTGTTCTTTACCCGCGCGATATTCGCGGTGAGGCTTGCGCCACCGGTGATCTCGACGATGCGGCCGAGAAGGAACGGTGTCGCGTCCTTGCC
>JASBSH010000227.1 GCA_030149025.1 Actinomycetales bacterium
CGCAAGCGCCTGGCGGCGGCGCCGGTGTCCAACTCGGCCTCGATGACGATGCGCCCCGAGATGATGTGCAGACCCCCGGCGAATCGCAGCATCGTGGACACCTCGGCCCTGCGGCAGCACGACTTCGTGATCGCCAGACGGCTGAGCTCGTCCTTCACCTGTGCCGTGAGCGCCATGGCGCACATCCTCTCATCCGGTTTCCCCCCGTTTCCCGTCCAGCGTGCCCGCACTCGTGTACTGGTGATCACCTGCGTGTGTCGCCGAGCACCCGGTCGAACACGTCCCGGAAGGCCGCCGCGAGCCGCAACGGGTCGTGCTTGGCCGGGTTCCCCACGGAGGAGACCTGCCGGAGCAGCAGATCGCCACCGAGCTCGCTGACCGCCTCCGAGAGCGGACCCACGTCGTCCACGGCCCTGGGGTCGGCGAGGACTACATCCAGCCGGATCCCCGGTGCGTGCCGGGCCAGTGCCGTGATGTGGTCGGTCGCGCTGAAGCCGTCGGTCTCACCAAAGGGTGTCGCGAGATTCATCACGACGCACGTGCGGGCAGGGCCCTCCAGCAACGCCTGGCCGAGTCCGGGCACGAGCAGGTGCGGCATGACGGAGGTGAACCACGAGCCCGGCCCCAGCACCACCCAGTCTGCTTCGCGGACCGCCGCCACGGCCTCCGGGGACGCCGGTGCGTCGGGCGGGATCAGCCGGACGCCGGTCACGCGGCCGGGCGTGGTCGCCACCGCCACCTGCCCGCGTACGACGGTCTGCCCGCCGGGGAGCCCTTCGACGTCGGCCTCGATGTCCATCGGCACGGTCGCCATCGGGACCACCCGGCCACGAGAACCCAGCAACCGCCCCACCAGGTCAAGCCCGCGCACCTCGTCCCCGAGCAGCTCCCAGATGGCGACGATCAACAGGTTGCCCACCGCATGCTGGTCGAGCTCCCCCGAGCTCGTGAACCGGTGCTGCAGCACGTCTCGCCATGTACGCCCCCACTCGCCGTCGTCACAGAGCGCCGACAGGGCCATGCGCAGGTCCCCGGGCGGCAGCACGCCGAGCTCGCGTCGCAACCGCCCGCTGGAGCCGCCGTCGTCGGCGACGGTGACGACGGCGGTCAGCTGGTCGGTGAGGTGGCGAAGCGCGGCGAGGGAGGCGGCCAGACCATGCCCACCGCCCAGTGCCACGACCTTGGGGCCGATCACTCGCGCCCCAGGTCCCGGTGATCAGCGGTGGCGTTGATCCCCTTGTCACGAAGCCGCTCGGCGATCGTCTCGGCGATCGTCACGGAACGGTGCTTCCCGCCGGTGCAGCCGATCGCGATGGTGACGTAGGCCCGGTTCTCCCGTACGTAACCGGCCATCACCGGCTCGAGCGCGTACACGTAGCGGTCGATGAAGTCCGCTGCGCCGGCCTGACCCAGGACGTACGCGCTGACGGCGGCGTCTCGTCCGGTCTGCGCCCGGAGCTCGGCGACCCAGAAGGGGTTCGGCAGGAACCGCACGTCGACGACGTGGTCCGCGTCGACCGGAATGCCGTACTTGAACCCGAACGACATGACGGTCACCCGCAGCCGGGCGGGGCCCTCGTCCGAGAAGATCTCCAGGACCTTCGCGGTCAGCTGGTGGACGTTCAGGTCGCTGGTGTCGACCACCAGGTCGGCGGTCGCACGCAGCTCGCCCACGAGCTCCCGTTCCCGCTCGATCCCGTCCAGGATGCGGCCGTCCTCCTGCAGCGGGTGGGGACGCCGGACGGACTCGAACCGCCGCACCAGCACCTCGTCGGACGCGTCGAGAAAGAGGACGCGAAGCCGGACGCCGCTGTCCCTCAAACCCGCCAGCGAGGCCCGGAGGTCGGCGAAGAACGACCGGCCCCGGACGTCGACCACGACCGCCAGCCGCGGCAGTGAGCTGCCCACCTTGGCAGCGAGCACCGAGAGCGGGGCCAGCATCTGCGGGGGCAGGTTGTCCACGACGAACCAACCCAGGTCCTCGAGCGCGTTCGCGGTGGTGGTGCGCCCGGCGCCCGACATCCCGGTGACGATCAGCACCTCCGGCCGCGGCGGCTCGAGGTCTCTCTCCTCTGGTCGTGCTGGCTCGGACGCCGTGTACTCGGGCGAGGGCCGGGAACTCACACGTCACTCCTGCAGGTGGGCGGCTGGGGGGCGATTCGGTGGCCCATGTTCTCAGGTCAGTCCATCAGCTCGCCCGTGGCCGTGTTCACCGCCGGGCCGGTGTCCGTGGCGGCTGTCCCCGACGCCACGCGCTCCTGCCCGTGCAGGTGCTCGTAGACGCTCTGCGCTCTGGCTGGCCCGAAGCCCGGTACCTGTGCGATCTCCTCGGCGCTGGCCAGCTTGATCTTCTTCACCGAGCCGAAGTGCCGCAGCAGCGCCTTGCGCCGCGTCGGCCCCAGACCAGGCACCTCGTCGAGCACGCTCTTCGTCATCGCCCGGGAGCGGCGCTGACGGTGATAGGTGATCGCGAACCGGTGGGCCTCGTCACGGACCCGCTGCAGCAGGTACAGGCCCTGGCTGGTGCGCGGCAGGATCACCGGGTAATCCAAGCCCGGCAGCCACACCTCCTCGAGCCGCTTCGCCAGCCCGCACAGCGCGACGTCGTCGATACCCAGCTCGGCCAGCGCCCTTGCCGCGGCGGCGACCTGCGGCGGACCACCGTCGACCACCACGAGCTGCGGGGGGTAGGCGAACTTGCGCGGGCGGCCCGTCACCGGGTCGACCGGACCGGACTCGAGGCGACCCTCCGAGCGGTCCTGCGTGGCGTCGTCCGGGTTGTCCTCGTCGGCGTTGTCCCACAGGTCGTCGCCGAGGTCGAGGTCGCCCGACTGCTCGCGCTCCTCCAGGTACCGCCGGAAGCGGCGGGTGATCACCTCATGGATGGAGGCGACGTCGTCCTGCCCCTCCACGCCGCGGATCGCGAACCGCCGGTACTCGCTCTTGCGGGGCAGGCCGTCCTCGAAGACGACCATCGAGGCCACGACCTCGCTGCCCTGCAGGTTGGAGACGTCGTAGCACTCGATGCGCAGCGGCGCCTCGGAGAGCCCGAGCGCGTCCTGCAGCTCCTGCAGCGCCTGGCTACGCGTGGTCAGGTCCCCGGCGCGACGGGTCTTGTGCAGGCTGAGCGCCTGGTGGGCGTTGCGCGCGACGGTCTCCAGCAGGGCGCGTTTGTCACCCCGCTGGGGGACCCGGACGTCGACACGCGCGCCGCGTACCCCGCGCAGCCAGTCGGCGAGGTCGGCTGCGTCGGCCGGCTCGGTCGGGACCAGGACCTCCCGGGGGACGGCGGAAGGGTCGGCGTCGCCGTACACCTGCTGAAGCAGGTGCTCGACCAGCTCGGCGTCGGTCAGTGGCTCGACCTTCTCCACGACCCAGCCACGCTGGCCGCGGATGCGGCCGCCGCGGACGTGGAAGACCTGCACCGCGGCCTCCAGCTCGTCCTGGGCCAGGGCGAAGACGTCCGCGTCGGTCGCGTCGGGCAGGACGACGGCGCTCTTCTCCATCGCCTTAGTCAGCGCGGCGAGGTCGTCGCGCAGCCGGGCGGCCTTCTCGTATTCCAGCGCGGCGGAGGCGTCCTTCATGGCGCGTTCGATGCGGCGCACGAACTTCTGGGTGTCGCCCGCCATGAAGTCGCAGAAGTCCTCGGCGAGATCGCGGTGCTCCTCGGGGGTCACCCGGCCGACGCAGGGCGCCGAACATTTGTCGATGTACCCGAGCAGACAGGGGCGACCGACCTGGTGCGCGCGCCTGAAGACGCCGTTGGAGCAGGTGCGCACCGGGAAGACGCGCAGCAGCAGGTCGACCGTCTCGCGGATCGCCCAGGCATGGGCGTAGGGGCCGAAGTAGCGGGTGCCCTTGCGCTTCGCTCCGCGCATCACCTGCACCCGGGGGAACTCGTCCCCCATCGTGACCGCGAGGTAGGGGTAGGACTTGTCGTCCCGGTACTTGACGTTGAACCGTGGGTCGAACTCCTTGATCCAGGAGTACTCCAGCTGCAGCGCCTCGACCTCGGTGGCGACGACCGTCCACTCGACCGACGCCGCCGTGGTCACCATCTGCTGCGTGCGGGGGTGCAGCCCCGCGACGTCCGCGAAGTAGCTGTTCAGCCGCTGACGAAGGCTCTTGGCCTTCCCGACGTAGACGACACGGCCGTGCGAGTCACGGAACCGGTACACCCCTGGGGAGTCCGGCACCTCCCCGGGACGAGGTCGATAGCTCGCAGGGTCTGCCACTGTTCCAGCCTAGGAAGTGGCCAGCACCAGGTCGTCGCCGTCCTGGTGCACCGGCACGACGGCCAGCGGCTGCCGGGCGCCGCTCTGATCCTGCAACTCAGCTGGCCCTTCTGCTTGTCCTCGTCGCCTTGCCGGCCGGCTTGCCGTTCGCCGCCGCGAGCGCCTTCTCCGCGACCCCCTCTGCCGCAATGCCGTCCAG
>JASBSH010000239.1 GCA_030149025.1 Actinomycetales bacterium
TGCAAGCAGACACCCACCGACCACAACAATCAGCAAGCACCCACCCACAACGGGGTCTTGGCATCGACTTTTGGCACGCTGTTGAGTTCTCAAGGAGCGGACGCACACCAACCCAGACCGTCACCGGCCCAGATCCGGGGCAACCGTTCTAACCTACTCGCCGTCACGCTCCAGCGTCAAACCCGGTGCCTACACCGGGTTGCGCCTTCGTGGCGGTGACAGCTCCAGCCCCGGACCGGCCACCTCTCGGTGTCCGTTGCTCCCTGTCGGGCTGGCGAGAGAGAACACTACGGGGCCGGTCGCAGACGGGTCAAACCGGGTCCACGCCAGGCTGCCTCGCTGCCGCGGACGCGCAGGTCAGGCGGTGTTCCGCCCCGGATCAGGGACGCGTGTCGACCGCCGCGAGGGTGCGCCGACCACGACGCAGCACCAGCCACCGGCCGTGCAGCAGCTCGTCCCGCGAGACCTGGGTGGCGCCGTCCACGACCTTCCGGTTGTTGACGTATGCGCCGCCCTCCTCGATGGTCCGCCGGGCCGCGTTGCGGCCCTTGACCAGCCCGGTGGCGGCCAGCAGGTCGACGACGTCGAGCTGGTCGGGGCTCGCGGTTGTGCCGGGCAGCTCGGCAAGGGCGTCGGCGAGTGTCCGATCGTCCAGCTCGGCCAGGTCACCACGACCGAACAGCGCCGCGCTGGCCGCCTCGACCTTGGCGGTCGCGCCCGCGCCGTGTACCAGGGTGGTGACGTCCCGGGCGAGGGTGCGCTGGCCCTCCCGTGCGGCGGGTCGCTCGCGGGTCGCCTCCTCGAGCGCCTCGATCTCCTCGCGACTGCGGAAGGTGAAGACGCGAAGCAGCTTCCCGACGTCGCTGTCCTCGGTGTTGACCCAGAACTGGAAGAAGGCGTACGGGGACGTCATATCCGGGTCCAGCCAGACGGTGTCGCCCTCCGTCTTGCCGAACTTGGTGCCGTCCGACTTCGTCAGCAACGGGGTGGCCAGAGCGTGTGCCCGCACACTCTGCACGCGGCGGATCAGGTCGACGCCGGCGGTGAGGTTGCCCCACTGGTCGCTGCCGCCGAGCTGCAGCAAGCAGCCGTGCCGCCGGAACAGCTCCAGGAAGTCGTTGCTCTGCAGCAGGACGTAGCTGAACTCCGTGTAGCTGATGCCGGTCGAGGCCAGCCGTGCGGAGACGGCCTCCCGGTCGAGCATCCGGTTGACGCTGAAGTGCTTGCCGATGTCCCGCAACAGCTCGATCGCCGACATCTCGCCGGTCCAGTCGAGGTTGTTGACCATGGTCGCAGCGTTGTCGCCCTCGAAGGACAGGAAGGGCTCGATCTGCCGCCGGAGGCGCTGCACCCACCCCGCCACGACATCCGGGGCGTTGAGGCTTCGCTCACCGCTCTCCTTGGGGTCGCCGATGAGTCCGGTGGCCCCACCGACGAGTGCGAGGGGTCGGTGCCCGGCGAGCTGCAGGCGACGCGTCGTCAGCAGCTGCACCAGGTGGCCGATGTGCAGGCTGGGTGCGGTGGGATCGAAGCCGATGTAGAAGGTGATCGGCCCCTTCGACAGCGCCTCACGCAGCGCGGCCTCGTCGGTGGACTCCGCCACCAGACCCCGCCAGTGCAACTCGTCGAGGATGTGTACCACCGTTCCTCCGTCCCGTCACGCCATCGCGCCGGCATGAGCCGCCGTCGCGCTGTGTCAGCCCGCATCAGCGTGATTAGCCTGCCGCATGGCCACGACGCGGGCCGAACCGGTTCACCGCCGGGCCGCGGATCCCCTGCCCCGGCGCACGCCGCGGCGGAACGCCGAGACCGTCGGCTCGCCGTCCACCCAGAACCGCCACGGGTGCACCTGCGCGTCCCCGCCCGGTCCGGCGACGCCGACGCGCGGACCGGTCCGAACCAGCGACCGTGGCACGGCCTGACCGGGTGAGAGCGTCACCGGTCCCCCGTCGCAGACGTACGCGCCGTTGAAGGAGCCGTCCACGCCGAGCGCCTGGGCGAGGCGGGCGGGTCCACGCGCGAGATCGCGGTCCGACCGCGCGGCCGGACGTCGAGTGCGAGCCAGCCCGACGCCGTCCACGACCTCGCCGGCCCGCAGCAGGACCGCGGACGCGACGCCCTCCGGGCCGCAGACCACGTTGGCGCACCAGTGCATCCCGTAGGTGAAGTAGACGTACAGGTGGCCGGCGGCGCCGAACATCACCTCGGTGCGCGCGGTCCGGCCCCGGTAGGCGTGCGAGCCGGGGTCGGACTGCCCCTCGTACGCCTCCACCTCGGTCAACCGGACGGCGACACGGCCGTCCGGGCTGTCATGGGAGAGGACGGCGCCCAGGAGCTCGGGCGCCACCGCCAGGGCCCGCCGGCTCAGGTCTGGCGGCGGAAGATCTTCGAGCCGAGCCACACCAGCGGATCGTACTTGCGGTCGACCACGCGCTCCTTCATCGGGATGATCCCGTTGTCCGTGATCTTGATGCCTTCGGGGCAGACCTCGGTGCAGCACTTGGTGATGTTGCACAGGCCCAGCCCGTGCTCGTCCTGGGCGGCCTCAGCCCTGCCTTCGCGGGTGTCCAGCGGGTGCATGTCCAGCTCGGCGATCCGGATGAAGAACCTGGGGCCGGCGAACGCCGGCTTGTTCTGCTCGTGATCACGGATGACGTGGCAGACGTCCTGGCACAGGAAGCACTCGATGCACTTGCGGAACTCCTGTGAGCGTCCGACGTCGACCTGCGCCATCCGGTAGTCCCCGGGCGCCACGCCTTTCGGCGGTTCGAAGGCCGGTATCTCACGGGCCTTCTCGTAGTTGAACGACACGTCCGTGACGAGGTCCCGAAGCACGGGGAAGGTCCGCAACGGGGTTACGGTGACGACCTCGTCGGGGCTGAACGTGCTCATCCGCGTCATGCACAACAGCCGCGGCCTGCCGTTGACCTCAGCGCTGCAGGACCCGCACTTGCCCGCCTTGCAGTTCCAGCGCACCGCCAGATCCGGTGCCTGCGTTGCCTGCAGCCGGTGGATGACGTCGAGAACGACCTCGCCGTCGTTCACCTCCACCTGGTAGTCCACCAGCCCCCCGGCGTCGTCGTCTCCGCGCCAGACCCGGAAGCTGCCCTCGTAGCTCATCGGCCCGCTTCCGGGTCGAGCGGCGAGAGCCGCGACAGCTCGTCCTCGGTGAGGTACTTGGTCAGCTCCGACCGCTCGAACAGGGCCAGCAGCTCCGGGCGGATCGCGGGCAGCATCTCCCGCTGCAGCACCACCTCGCCCTTGTCGTCGAACCGGCACACCAGGTTCACGTCCCGCCAGCGCGCGTCCATGTCGGGATGGTCCTCGCGGGTGTGCCCGCCGCGACTCTCCGTGCGCTCGAGTGCGGCCATGGCGATACAGCGGGACACCAGGAGCATGTTGCGCAGATCCAGTGCCAGGTGCCAGCCGGGGTTGAACTGCCGGTGGCCTTCGACCACAACGTCCCGCTCCCGCGCCTCGAGCTTCGAAAGGCGTTGCAGCGCCTCGATCATCTCGCTCTCGCGACGGATGATGCCCACGAGGTCGTTCATCGTCTGCTGGAGCTCGGTGTGGATCGTGTAAGGGTTCTCGAACGCGCCCAGCGTCGGCGCGGCGAACGGCGCGAGCGCCGTCTGGGCCGCGTGTTCGACGTCCTCGTCCCGCACCTGGGGGCGCGTCTGCGGCAAGGACGAGACGTAGTCCGCGGCGCCGTCCCCGGCACGCTTGCCGAAGACGAGCAGGTCGGACAAGGAGTTGCCTCCCAGGCGGTTGGAGCCGTGCAACCCTCCGGCCACCTCACCGGCCGCGAACAGGCCCGGTACGGCGGTGGCCGCGGTGTCGGCGTCCACCTCCACGCCACCCATCACGTAGTGGCACGTGGGTCCCACCTCCATGGGTTCGGCCGTGATGTCGACGTCCGCCAGTTCCTTGAACTGGTGGTACATCGAGGGCAGCCGACGCACGATCTCGTCCGCGGGCAGCCGGGTCGAGACGTCGAGGAACACGCCGCCGTGAGGCGTGCCGCGGCCTTCCTTCACCTCCGAGTTGATGGCGCGGGCGACCTCGTCACGGGGTAGGAGCTCGGGTGGGCGCTTGTTGTTGTCCGGGTCCTCGTACCAGCGGTCCGCTTCGTCCTCCGACTCCGCGTACTGCCCCCGGAAGACGTCCGGCACGTAGTCGAACATGAAGCGCCGGCCTTCGCTGTTGCGCAGCACGCCGCCGTCACCGCGTACCGACTCGGTGACCAGGATCCCCTTGACCGAGGGCGGCCAGACCATCCCGGTCGGGTGGAACTGGACGAACTCCATGTTGACCAGTGCCGCGCCGGCGCGTAGCGCGAGCGCCTGGCCGTCGCCGGTGTACTCCCAGGAGTTGCTGGTCACCTTGAACGACTTGCAGATCCCACCGGTGGCGAGGATGACCGCGGGTGCCTCGAACACGACGAAACGACCGGACTCACGGTAGTAGGCGAACGCCCCGCTGATCCGTCCTTCCTCGGTGAGCAGGTCGGTCACGGTGACCTCGGCGAAGACCCGCAGCCGGGCGTCCAGGTCGCCGGACTCCCGACCGTCCGCCTGCTGCAGCGACACGATCTTCTGCTGGAGGGTCCTGATGAGCTCCAGCCCTGTGCGGTCGCCGACATGGGCCAGACGCGGGTACTCGTGCCCGCCGAAGTTGCGCTGGCTGATCCGGCCGTCGGGTGTCCGGTCGAAGAGCGCACCGTACGTCTCCAGTTCCCAAACCCGTTGCGGCGCCTCCTTGGCGTGCAGCTCGGCCATCCGGGGGTTGTTGAGGAACTTGCCTCCGCGCATCGTGTCCCGGAAGTGGACCTCCCAGGAGTCGCGAGAGTTGACGTTTCCCATGGACGCCGCGATACCGCCCTCGGCCATCACCGTGTGGGCCTTGCCGAACAGCGACTTGCAGATGATGGCGGTCCGCAGGCCTCGTTCTCTCGCCTCGATCGCGGCGCGGAGCCCCGCACCACCCGCGCCGATGACGAGGCAGTCGTAGGCGTGCCGCTCGACGTCGCTCATCCGACGAACCTCAGGTCGTCGATCACCCCGGCCGACACCAGGGCGATGTAGGCGTCGGTGAGGACCAGGGTGCCGAGGGTGATCCAGGCGAACTGCATGTGGCGGGCGCTCAGCCAGCTCACCCGCTGCCACAGCCAGTACCGCACCGGGTGCCGGGAGAAGTGGTTGATCCGACCGGCGGTGATGTGCCGGCACGAGTGGCAGCCCAGGGTGTAGCCCCACAGCAGCGCCACGTTGACGACCATGATCACGTTACCGAGCCCGAAGCCGAACCCGCTGGGCGACTGGAACGCCTTGACCGCGTCGTAGGTGTTCAGCGCCGAGATCAGCAGAGCGAAGGAGAAGAAGTACCGGTGCACGTTCTGCACGATGAGCGGAAAGCGGGTCTCCCCCGTGTAACCGGCACGCGGTTCCGGTACCGCGCAAGCCGGCGGTGACAGCCAGAACGACCGGTAGTACGCCTTCCGGTAGTAGTAGCAGCTGAGCCGGAACCCGAGCAGGAGCGGCAGCGTGACGATCGCCAGCGGGATCATCGGCGGGAACGTCCCGAACCACACCCCGAGGTGGCTGCTGCCCGGAACGCAGCTTGCGCTGACGCAGGGCGAGGCGAACGGGCTCAGGTACTGGTAGGCCGGGACGAAGTAGTAGCTCTGGCTCGCAGTGCGCACCAGGCCGTACACCACGAACGCTGTCAGGCCGAGGAACACCAGCAGCGGTTGCAGCCACCAGCGGTCAGAGCGAAGGGTGCCCTGGCCGATCCTGGCGCGGCCGGGGGCGGCGACCCCGGAGGCCGGAACTGTGCTCGTCACGGGCGCCCGTGGGCACCCAGGCCCTCGTCGTCGGCGTCCGCCCAGAAGTCGATGCCGTAGTCCCCCTCGGGGATGTACACCACGTTCTGGTCTCCGGTGGGCGAGGCGGACGACGAGGCGTGCGCCAACAGGTCCAGGTCGGCGGAGATGCGGGCCACGTCGTCACGCAACCGACGCAGGTCGACTCTGTCGCCGTTGCTGGCCCCGAGGCGCAGCACCGCGCGTCGCAGCTCTGCGATGGCAGCCCGTGCCCCCTGCACGTCGTCGTGGCCCGTCATGCTCCCGCACCTCGATCCGGAGCGCTCGCACCCGCCTGCCGCGGGCGATGGCGGCAGTCAAGCCCAACGGCGCGCCGCGCACAAGGGTCTGGCGAGCGCTCCGCCCGGTCACCGGCCTTCAGCGCACGGCGGCGCTGCTCCAGCGGCTGTGGTCGGCCAGCGCGGCGCGGACCGCCTCGAGCTGCTCGGCGACCCGCTCGGGGGCCGTACCGCCGACAGCGGAACGGGACGCGAGAGACCCGGGAACAGTGAGCACCTCGCGCACCCCGGGCGTGAGGTGGGGCGAGATCTCGGCCAGGTCGGCGTCACTCAGGTCCCACAGCTCGATGCCACGGGCCTCGCACACCCGGACGCAAGCCCCTGCGATCTCGTGC
>JASBSH010000244.1 GCA_030149025.1 Actinomycetales bacterium
ACCGCCACGAGGTGCACCTCCTGCACCGCGGCCGCGCTCGGGGCCTCGACCGCGAGCACGCTGTCTGCCTTGTCCGCCAAGGGGTTCGGCGCCGGACCGGTCATCGCCCATACCGTGACGCCGAGGTCACGTGCCCGGTCCGCCGCCCTCAGCACGTTCGGGCTCCTGCCGCTCGTGGACAGCAGCACCACCACGTCCCCGGGTCGTCCGTGCGCCTGCAGCTGCCGGGCGAAGACCTCCTCCGGCCAGTAGTCGTTCAGGATGGCGGTGAGACTCGACGTCTCCGCGGACAGGCAGAGCGCGGACAGCGGTTGGCGCTCGTCCAGGAACCTGCCGACCAGCTCCGCGGTGAGGTGCTGGGCCTCGGCCGCGCTCCCGCCGTTGCCGGCCACGAGCAGTCGGCCACCGGACACGAGCACGTCCGCGAGGTCCCGGCCCCACGCCTGAATCACGTCCGCCGAGGCGGTGAGACAGGCGAGCCCGTCCGCCAGCTCGCTCAGGTGCTGCCGCACCCAGCTGCGGGCGGTCACAGTGCCTCCGCCGTGACCCGGGTGGCCGCAACCACTGTCTCGTAGGCCTGCGCGGTCGCCTCGGCCACTCGGCTCCAGTCGTAGCTCCGGACGGCGCGGGCGCGGGCGGCCCGGCCGATCCGGCGCCGACGGCCGGGATCGGCGAGCAGCGCGTTGATCGCCCGAGCCGTGGCCTGCGGGTCGCGCGGTGGCACGAGAACGCCGGTCTCGCCGTCCACGACGCTGTCGAGAAGCCCGCCGACCGCGCTGCCGACCAGGGGTCGGCCGCACGCCATCGTCTCCAGCGGCACGATCCCGAAGGGCTCGTACCAGGGGGTGGCGACGACTACGTCGGCGGAGCGGATCAGTGCCGGCGCGTCGTCGTGCGCGACCTGGCCGATGAGGTGCACCCGGTCAGCGACCCCGTGGCGCCCTGCGTGCGCGACCAGGCGCTGTACCTCGCTGTCGCTGCGCAGCTCGGCGGCGGGCGGGCCGCCGGCGACGACGAGCTCGGCGTCGTTGACGCCGGTGAGCGCCTCGATCACCGTGGCGACACCCTTGCGCTCCACCATCCGACCGAGGGTGAGGAGCCGGAAGCGCTGGCGTCGTGGCGGTTTCGGCGCAAGCTGCCCGCTCGGCGTGAAGTGGGCGGTGTCCACGCCGCACGGCACGACCGTGACGTGGCCGGTGTCGACGCCCATGAGCTCGAGCTCGCGGACCTCGTCGCTGCAGGTCGCGATCACCATGTCGGCGTTCCCTGCGACCCGGGTCTCGATCGCGACCCGGTCCGCCGGGGAGGTGTCGGCCGCCCCCTGGTACCGCTTCTTCACCGAGCCGAGGGCGTGGAACGTCTGGACCGTGGGCACCCCCAGGGCACGCCGCGCCCACAGGGCGGCGACACCGGACATCCAGAAGTGGGCGTGCACGACGTCCGGGACCCAGGCGTCGTGCTGCCAGTTCCGGACCAGCCAGCGGCCGAAGGCCGGCATGAAGGGCAGCAGCTCGTCCTTCGTCAGCGGTCCGGCCGGGCCGACCGGCACGTGAACCACGTCGACGCCGGGGCAGAGCGACTCCAGCTCCGCGAGGTGCCAGGAGTCCCTCCGTGTGTAGACCCGGACATCGTGCCCCAGCTCGGCGAGTGCCACCGACAGCGCGGCGACGTGCACGTTCTGCCCGCCGGCGTCCGCACCGCCCAGCACCGCGAGCGGGCTGGCGTGCTCGGAGACCATGGCAACTCTCACGGGTTGACTCCTTCCAGGATGTGGTCCCAGTCGTCCAGGAACCTCTTGATGCCATAGCGGGCGAGCGCGTGCTCGCGTGCCGCGAGCCCGGTCTCGCGGGCCTCCTCGGAATCGGCCAGCCAGCGTCGTGCGGCGTCGACCAGCTCGTCCGGGTCGCAGGACAGGACGCCGGCCGCGGGCGGGACGGCGCGGGGCGCCTCGGTCGTCGCCAGGGCGAGGACGGGCAGGCCGATCATCATCGCCTCGAGCAGGGAGAGCCCGAGGCTCGTCCACCGGTAGGGGTGGAAGTAAGCGCGGTGCCGGCCGAGCATGCCGTGCATCCGGTCCTGCGGCACGTCGTCGTGGACGTGTCCCTCCAACCGTGGCGCGGTCTCGACGAGCTGGGTCATGCCCATGCCGTAGACCTCGACGGGGACGCGCTCCGCGACGTGGAGCAGCAGGTCGGTACCGGCCACGCGCCACCGGCGCACGGGCTCGTTCACGACGACACCGAGGGAGGTGTGCTCGCCCGTGTACCGGTAGCCGGGGTCGACGATGCCGTGCTCGACGACCGTGGTCGGCGCCCGGCCGTTGTCCCAGGCCATGGCGTTGAAGTGGGTGACGTGGACGACAGGGATGTCCGCCCGGTCGGCCAGGGGGTGCCGGGTCTCGACCGAGGGCCCCCGCGGCGTGTTGTGCTCGACGTACACGGCCGGGACGTCGACCCCTGGCTTGTGGCCGAGCCACTCCTCGACCAGGGCGAGCTCGTGGGGACGCTGCAGCAGGACGACGTCCACGTCGGTGTCCCGCAGCTTCTCCACGGGAACCTCGACGGTGCTGGTGGGCCAGTCCCACGTGTCGGCCCGCCCACGGCCGTCCGGCCCCCGGTCCGGGGTCACGGGCAGCAGGTAGTCGTGGCGGCCCTGGACGAACGACGTCGTCCACGAACCGTGCACGTGCCAGGACAGGATTCTCATCAGGCGCGCACCTCCACGGGGCAGAGGCTGTCCACCGCGGCGACCACCTCGCCGGGTGTCACCGTGGTGAGGCACGGGTGGCCCGGGACCGGGCACTCACGCGCCCTCGTGCCGCGGCAGGGGACCAGCTGGTCGCCGAGGAGCCGTACCGGCACCCCGTACGGCGCCCACCGAGCCGCGGGCACGACCGGCGAGAACAGCGATACGACGGGCGTCCCGACGGCGGCCGCGAGGTGCGCCGGGCCGGTGTTGCCGGCGACGAGGCAGTCCGCGGCGTCCAGCACGGCCGCCAGCTCGGCGAAGGTGGTACGACCACCGAGGTCGAGGGCGTCCGCGCCGGCGACGGCAGCGGTGGTGGCGCGCTCATCGGGGCCACCCGTGACGACCACCTGCCGCCCGGACGCGACGAGCGACCGAACCAGCTCCGCCGCGTGGCCGGCGTCCAGCGAGCGCGCCGGCACGGATGCCGAGGGGTGCACGACGACGAACCGGCCGGCCGGCAGCAGGCCGGTGACGTCGGGAAGGGGACGGCGTAGCGCCAGCCGCGTGTCGTCGTCCGGATCCGCTGTTCCGCCGGCGGCCCGGGCGAGGTCGAGCGCGGCGTGCACCTCGTGCCCGGGCCGCCGCCGGTGCCGCACGTCCAGCAGCGAGCCGGGGTAGTCCTCACTGGTCGCGGCCAGGAAGGGGACGCCGGCCAGGCGCGCGAGCAGCGCCATCGGCAGCGGGCTCTGGTGGAACGAGGTGAAGATGATGGCACGGTCATAGTCCTTGCCGCGCAACGTCTCCACCAGATCGCGCACGGCCACCGGGTCCACGGCAGGCGGCTGGTAGCCGCTCCACGGGGCGTCGAAGACGAGGACCTCCCGGACGCCGGGAAGCAGCCGGGCGGCGGCCTCACCGGCCGGGGAGACGAGCAGGTCGACCGGTCCGGTGCGCGCCAGCGCCCGGATCGCAGGACCGGTGAGCAGCACGTCACCGTCACTGTCCAGCCGGACGGCCAGCGTCCGGTTCGGATCGCTCACCTGCTCACCACCTCCTCCAGGCTGTCGCCCCGTGCACCTTCGGGTCCGCGTTCTTGACCGCCCCTGAGAGTCACACGATCAAGTCCGAGCAGCACTTCGACGGCGTCGTGCAGGCTCGTCGCGACGATTGGCGCGGCGGCCACCTCCTCGGCACGGGTCACGTCGGTGGGCACGAGCACCGGCCGTGCGCCCGCGGCCAGAGCGGCGGCGACGTCGGCTCCGATGTCACCGATCAGCGCGCACTCCTCGGGCCGCAGGCCGAGGGCGCCGGCCGCGCGACGGACGAGGGTGGCGGCCGGTTTGCGGCACCGGCAACCGTCCCCCGGGGCGTGCGGGCACAGCTGCCAGGTGTCGAAGGGGCCGAAGATCTCGTCGACACGGCGGTTCACGGCGTCCACCTGCGCTCGCGTCAGCAGGCCGCGGCCGATCCCGGACTGGTTCGTCACCACGCCGAGCCTCAGGCCGGCCCCGCGGAGACGGTGCACCGCGTCGACAGCGCCGGGCATCGGGCGGACGAGGCCGGGGTCGCCGTTGTAGGGCACGTCCTCGACGAGGGTGCCGTCGCGGTCGAGCAGAACCGCCTTCAGCGGCGGGGGCCAGGCGGCGGCGCCGCCCCGCCACCTCCACTCACCCTTGAGGCGGTGCCACACGGCTGCCTCCGGCAGCACGAGGCTGGTGAGCAGCATCCGTCGCCATTCGCCGGTCCAGCCGGGCTCGCCCGGCCGGGGGCCGGGGAGCAGCCGCTTCGCGACGAACTCGGCGGTGAGCCCCGCCCACGCCAGGCCACAGGCCGTGGCGACCCGCCGTCGTCCGGCCCCAGCGGCGATCACCGCACCGAGCAGCGACGCGGTCGTCGCCACGTGCCGGGGCAGGCGCCCCCTCGGCACCACGGCGAGCTGGCGCCACTGCCGGCCGTGCAGGCGCCGCATCAACGGGTCGTCGGCGTTACCCGCCTGCACCCGGACGCTGTACCAGTCGTCCGTCGCCCGGACGGGGTGCGTCGTGCGCCGCTCCCCCTTCGTCAGCTTCCAGCCCGACCGGCGGATGCGAAGGGCAAGGTCGGCGTCCTCCCGGTAGGCACGGGGGAAGCGCTCATCGAACCCGCCCACCTGGAGGAGGGCTTGCGTGCGGTAGGCCATGTCGGCGGTGATCCAGACCCCGGTCTGCAGGCCTGCCGTGCCGCGCTCGAAGTCGGTGGGGTGACGGTCCTTCGGCAGCGGCACGTCGATGTTCCCCTGGCTGCCGGCGACGTCCTTTGCACAGGCGGCGAGATCGGTCACCAGTGCCTTGGTCCAGCCCGGCTGGACGAGAACGTCGTCGTCGAGGAACACCACCCATGTCGGTGTCGCTGCCCGCCAGCCGAGGTTGCGCGCCGCCGCTGGGCCGCGGCCGCCGGCGGCCAGGACGCGGACGCAGCGGCCGCCTACCCGCGGCAACCGTTCGGCGTCGAACCCCTGCTCGTCGGGCCGCCCGTGGTGCGCGCCCGCCGCGCTGCCACGGTCGTCGACGACGATCACCTCGTCCGGCGCCCACGGATCGTCCTGACCGCCGGGATCAGCCGCCGCCAAAGACTCGAGCAGAGCAATGAGACTCGGCCGGCCCACCGTCGGAATGACGACCGCGTAACGAAGCGCGGGGTCGCGGCCCGCGCCGGGGCTGGTCGGTGCCGTCGTCACCGGCTCCCTCCGGCTCGGGCTTCGCCGGCGCCACCCCGGAACAAGTCGCCTCGACGGACCAGGTGCGGGCCGAGGACGAGCGCGTCCACGGGCGCCGAACCGAACAGCTCCAAGGCATCCCGGGGGTCGTCGACCATGGGGCGACCGGCCGTGTTCAGGCTCGTGTTCACGAGGACGGGCACGCCGGTGCGTTGCTCGAAGGCGCGGAGCAGTGCCGCGACAGCCGAGTTGGTCGCGTCGTCGACCGTCTGGATCCGGGCGGTGCCGTCCACGTGGACGACCGTCGGGATCCGCTCTCTCCACTCCGGGCGCACGTCGTGCACGAAGAGCATGTACGGGCTCGGGATCGGCCCGCCGGTGAAGATCTCGTCGGCCCGTTCGGTCAGCACCATGGGGGCGACGGGGCGGAACTGCTCGCGGCCCTTCACCTCGTTGAGCCGCTCGGTGTTCTCCGTGTAACACGGGTTGGCCAGCAGAGACCGGTACCCCAGCGCGCGCGGCCCGTACTCGCTGCGCCCGTTGAACCAGGCGATCACGCCGTTCGCCGCGAGGATGTCCGCGACCTCACCGGCGAGGTCGTCCGGGGTCGTGAACGGAACGGCCGCGGCCCGCAGCCGGGCGGCCAGCTCGTCGCCGGTCCAGCCGCGCCCCAGCGCCGGTGTGGGCATCGGCTCCGGTACCTGCCCGCCCTCGGCCTCCACCGAGGCGTGCAGGGCTGCGCCCAGGGAGGTGCCGGCGTCCCCGGCCGCGGGCTGCACCCACACGTCCTCGAACGGTGTCCGGGCCCAGATCCGTGAGTTCGCAACGCAGTTCAGCGCCGTGCCGCCGGCCATGGTGAGTGCGGTGTCACCCGTCTGCCGGTGCAGCCAGGTCGCGAGCTCGACGAGCACCTCCTCCAGCCGCTTCTGCACCGAGGCGGCGAGGTCGGCGTGCTCACCGCCCCAGGTGCCGTCGTCGACGCGCGGCTGCGTCCATCTGGTCCAGTCCGGGGGCTCCGCGACGAACCCGCCGTCGGCCGTGGTCCGGACCAGCTCCCGCAGGTCGTCTAGGAACCGCGGCTTCCCGTAGGACGCGAGGGCCATCACCTTGTACTCGTCGCTGGACCGCAGGAAGCCCAGGTGCTCCGTCAGCGACTCATACAGCAGGCCGAGGGAATGCGGCAGCTCCTGGCTTGCCAGGACCTCCAACCTGCCGTCGACGTAGCGCCCGGCCAGGTGCGAGGCGCGCTCGCCCCGCCCGTCCAGGACCAGGACGCTGTTGCGGCTGTGCGGGGACGCCAGGCCGGACGACGCCGCGTGCGCGACGTGGTGCGGCACGAACCGGACCTTCTCCCGGTCCAGGCCGGGCAGGGCCGTCGCGATGAAGTCGGGCGCCTGCTCCGCATACGTGACGCGCAGGTGGTCCCACGGGTCGTGCAGCCCCAGATCCTCCGCCGGCTTGGTCAGCGCGGGGTCGAACGAGTAGGCGACGACGTCGATGTCCTGCGGGCGGAGCCCGGCATGCTCCAAGCACCAGCGCATCGAGAGCTCGGGAAGCTCCCACGCGGAGAACGGAAC
>JASBSH010000258.1 GCA_030149025.1 Actinomycetales bacterium
ACCACGGCCTGGACCGTCACGGTCTGTCCCAGAAGAGGCGACCGGTCCCCGCTGCCCTGAACGGCATGGATCCCGGTCGCGTCGCCGGTGCACTGCTCAGCCGGCGGGTCGTCCGGTGGGTCGTCCGGCGGAGGGGTTCCCCCGAACGTCTGACCGGTGTTCGGCGCGCCCTTGGTGTTGGTGCCGTTTGTCGTGGTCCAGCTGAAACCGCCGTAGGTCGTGCCGCTGCCGGTGAGCTGCAGCGACGAACCGACCGGCTCGGAGCCGCTCTGGGACACACCCACGTCCGTCGATGTCATCCCGCTCGCGGGGCCGCTCGTCGCCGTGAACGTGCCCTCGTAGCTCAGGAACTGGACGACGTCACTCCCCTTCACGAGAGCGCTCCCGTCGGGTGCCCCGTTCTGGAGCCCGACAGCGTCGACCGCCTGCGTCCCGTACCCGGCCTGCTGGTCGGCGAGGACGCCGGACAGCGGCAGCGTCGAGTAGCTCTGCCCGTTCGAGCCGTTGTAGAGGATGACGCTCCAACCGGTCAGGTCGGTGCCGGCCGGTCCGGCGACCTCGACGAACTCGCCGACGTCCGCACCGCTGTTGTCGTAGTGGAACTCGTTGATGAACACGCGGGAGTCGCTGCCCGGGACGGCTGACGCCGGCAGCGCGGTCAGCGGCAGGCTCACCGGCAGGCTCACCATGGCGGCTGCCGCCGATGCG
Source organism: Actinomycetales bacterium (assembly GCA_030149025.1). Taxonomy (GTDB): domain Bacteria; phylum Actinomycetota; class Actinomycetes; order Actinomycetales; family BWSM-131; genus BWSM-131. The sequence goes on from JASBSH010000258.1 coordinate 709, forward strand.
GCAATGAACGGAACGGCCCGTCGTGCAGGACGTCGCGGGCGGGCTCGGCATGCGGCGCGTCTGGTCACTCGTTCCTCCGGGACGTCTCGTCTGGGCCTGGGGCGGGTGAAGGCGCGTCATTGTTACGCACAGTCCCGGCGTCCGGTAAGACTTTCGGGTGATCGACCGGTGAAACCGGGCAGAACGCGCGTAAACCGGGCAGTCGGTGGTGCCGTACCGGCAACCGTCAGTGAGCGCCGGCCGAACGTCGACGCAAGAGGTCCTCGATGACCTGCGCCACGCCGTCCTCGTCGCACGGCGGCGCGACATGGGCCGCGGCCGCGAGTGCCTCCGGGTGCCCGTTCGCCATCGCGTAGCCCCGTCCTGCCCAGCCGAGCATCTGCAGGTCGTTCGGCATGTCGCCGAAGGCGACGACGTCCTCCGGGCCGATGTCGTGCTCCGTCGCGAACTCGGCGAGGGTGCTTGCCTTGCTCACCCCGAGCGCCGACACCTCCACCAACGAGTCGTTCACATTGGAGTGGGTCGGTTCCGCGAGGCCCTCAAGCGCCTCACGCGTCGCGGCGAGCATCTCGTCGCCCGTGGTGGTCTCGTGCCGGAGCAGGACCTTCACCACGGACGGCGCCGGCTCCAGCAGCTCGTCCAGCGTGCCGACGCGCTGGTGGCTCGTGGCGTCCCAGCGGGTGCGGTACGCCGGTTCGCGAAGGAACCCATCGAGGGTCTCCAGCCCGACGGCCACGTCACCGAGGACGTCACGGGCCCGCTTCACCACCTCACGGACGGTGTCCGTCTCCAGGGTGTGGGCGCGCAGCACCCTCTCCTCGCCGAGGTCGTAAACGAGGGCGCCGTTCGCGCAGATCGCGGTGCCACGGTGACCGGTCGCCTCGGCGACCTCGCCCATCCAGCGCGGGGGCCGACCGGTGACGAACACGACGTGGACGCCGGCCCGCTCGCAGGCGTCGAACGCGGCGATCGAGCGCGCGCTGATGGTGCCGTCGGCGCGGACGATCGTCCCGTCGAGGTCGGTGGCCACCATGCGCATGGAGCCAGTCTCGCCCATGCGCGCCTACGACGGGCCTCCCGGCTGAGGTGCCTGGATTGCGCCTGTCGCATGCCACGTCGGAAACCGCGACGTTCTGCCCAGCCGCTCGTGCTCAGGCCAGGACTCGGGCGCTGCAGAAGGTCACGGTTTGTCCAAGGCTGCTGAACCGGGATTTCATGATTACGAGCGAGTTGGTGAAGATCCACTGCCACAGGACGGTGCGCTCGCTAGTCCTCCGGGCGCTGCGGGCTGGTGGCACGCCGGTCATCCAGGCCGCCGCCCGAAGACCGCGCCTCGACGTGCTGCTCCATGGCGTCGAGCCGGATCTCACGCGCCTCCTGCTTCGCCTTCTCCTCGCGCTCCTCACGCTTCTCGATACCGCTGGTGTCGCGCGGCGGCAGCTGCAGCTCGGCCTCCGCGCGCATACCGGCCTGCAGCTCGCGCGTGCGCTCCAGCTCGGAGTCGAACTCGGCGCCGAACAGCAGCGCCAGGTTCGTGATCCACAGCCACAGCAGGAAGACGATCACACCGGCCAGCGCGCCGTAGGTCTTCTGGTAGCTGCCGAAGTTCGCCACGTACAAGCCGAATCCGGCCGACGCCAGCACCCAGATGACCAGGGCCACGAACGCGCCCGGGCTCATCCACCGGAACTTCGGTTGCTTGATGTTGGGTGTCGCCCAGTACAGGACCGCGATGATGATGATCACGAGCAGGACCAGGACGGGCCACTTCGCGATCTGCCACGCCGTTACGGCCGCATCGCCCAACCCGATCGCCGAGCCGATGGCGCGCGCGAGGCCACCGCTCACCACGAGCCCGAGCGCGATCAGGCCGATGAGGACCACCGCGGCAAGGGTGATCACCATCTGGATCGGCCGGAGCTTGTAGAACGGCCGGCCCTCCTCGATCTCGTAGATCCGGTTCATGGCCCGGCTGAAGGCCCCGACGTACCCGGACGCGGACCACAGGGCGATGAGCACACCGATGATGAGGCCGAAGCCTGCCGACTTGTTCTGCACGAGGCCTGTGATCGGGCCCTGCAGGGTGTCGACCACACCCTTCGGGGCGAGGTCACCGGCGATCGACAGCAGTGCGTTGACCGTCTTCTCCCCCTGACCGAACACCCCGAGCAGCGACACCATCGCGATCAGCGCCGGGAAGAGCGCAAGCACCGCGTAGTAGGTGAGCGCCGCGGCGAGGTCGGTGCATTGGTCGTCCATGAACTCGCGGAAGCTGCGCTTGATCGCGAACTTCCACGACGGCTTGACGATCTCCCTGAGGTCGTCGGGCTTGCGCGAGTCGTCGGGATGTGGAGCGTTCTCGCGCTGCACGTCCTTGGCGCTCTGGTTGCTCTGACCTGGCATCTGCTCTGCCTCCAAAAACGCTCCGAGAACGGGTCGCGCGACTTTGAGTGTGTCGTGGGTGCGATCACCTCGCCTGTCGAGGAGCCCTACCCTTGTGGGCCATGGCCCAGCGCGTGACCTACCTCCTCGTCGACGGCGAGAACATCGACGCAACGCTCGGCGGCTCAGTGCTGGGGCGCCGCCCCGACCCGAACGAGCGCCCGCGCTGGGAGCGGGTCCGTGAGTTCGCCGAGAGCGCCTGGCGACAGCCGGTCAAGGCGCTGTTCTTCCTCAACGCCACCTCGGGGCACCTGCCCATGGCGTTCGTCCAGGCGCTGCTGGCCCTCGACTACCGGCCGATTCCCTTGGCGGGCAGCGGCAGCGAGAAGGTCGTCGACATCGGCATCCAGCGCACCCTGGAGGCGATCAGCGATCGTGAGGGTGACGTCCTCGTCGCCACCCACGACGGTGACTTCCTCCCGCAGGTCAGTGCGCTCGTCGCGGACGGCCGGCGCGTCGGGCTCGTCGGCTTCCGGGAGTTCTTCAACTCGGGGTTCGCCGCGCTGGACGGCCTGCAGGTCTTCGACCTCGAGGACGACATGGGCGCCTTCAACGCACCGCTGCCGCGCGTGCGCGTCATACCTCTGGACTCGTTCGACCCCGCTCGGTTCCTGTAGCCGTTCGCGTCGCGATCTGCGCTGCGGCATAGGCGCTTTCGATCAGCTGGACGACGTCCCGCACTGCCCGCTGCACGGTCCCGACCGCGTCGCGCGCCTGTGCAGCGGCGACAGTGTCAGCTGACCTGCCGGCGACGCGTACGAGCGCCACGCCTTCGGCCGCCTGGGCAGCCATCGTCCCGGCGCGGCTGAGCCCCCGCTGCACGTCCGACCAGCCGGGCGGGATGTCCAGACCCTGCGTCGGCACGACCGACTGAGCCTGCACGCACAGATCACGGACCCGGTCCAGTGCTGTCGCCAGCTCGGAACCGGCGGTCTCCAGCGCGGCGTGCGTGTCGGCGTCCACCTGGGGTTTCGCGGACCGGACCGCTTCCAGCATCTGGTGGTACCGGTCGACCGCGCGGCGGAACCGGTCGTGCGTGTGCCGCCACAGCCCCTCACCGAGGGGGTCGGATCGGCTGCCGGATCGGGACTGCCAGGGCCAGCGCACCGGTGACTGTCGCGGGCCGATCAGAGGTACTGGCCGGTGCCGTGCTGGGGACCCTCGCCACCCTGGTCCGGGCGCATACCGGGAGGCATACCGGGAGGCATCCCGGGTGGTGTCGTGCCCGCCGGCAGTGCGCGCCGCATCTGCTGCAACTGCGCCTGGGCGGCCATCTGCTGGGCGAACAGGGCAGTCTGGATGCCGTGGAAGAGGCCCTCGAGCCACCCGACGAGCTGGGCCTGGGCGATCCTGAGCTCGGCGTCGCTCGGGGTGTCACCCTCGCTGAAGGGCAGCGTGATGCGCTCGAGCTCCTCGACGAGCTCGGGGGCGAGACCGTCCTCGAGCTCGGACAGTGAACGGCGGTGCAGCTCCGCCAGGCGCGTGCGGCCCGCCTCGTCCAGGGGAGCGTTGCGGACCTCCTCGAGCAGCTGCTTGATCATGCTGCCGATCCGCATCACCTTGGCGGGCTGCTCGACCATGTCGGCGGGGCCGCGCTGCTCGTCGTCCTGGGAGCCGCCGGCGACGGCCATGCCCTCGGGCGTGACCACGACCACGCTCTGCTGCGGGTCCGGCTGGCGGTCGTCGGCGTCGCCCTGCTGACGGTCAGGCTGGCGGTCGGTGCCGGGGTTCTGTGGCTGGGCGTTGTCGTCGAACTGCATCCCCCCATCCTGCCGTGCGGCACCGCCATCTGCTGCCCGGCCCCGCGTTGGCTGGCTTGTGTCAGCGGCGTCGCACCGCTCGCGCGGCGAAGTCGTCGAGGGCGGCAACGACCTCTTCAGCCACCCAGACCCGGTTTCGACGATTCTCGCTTGCCGGGCTGAGGACTCCGGCATGCACGAGTTGGTCGATGGCGCGCTGCGCGGCCGGCTGGGACACGTTGGCGTGCTCCTGGACATAGCGGACGGTGACTGCTGGCTGGCGGACGAGCATCGACAGCACAGCCCAAGCGGCCGCACCACGCCGGGCCCGGACTGAGTCAGTCCAGCGTGCATGGATGCGCTTTAGATCGTCGGCCAGGGTGCGCCCGTTGGAGACCGCGGCGAAGGACGCCTCGCTGAATCGATGGACGATGGGGACGGCGTCGCCCGCGCGGTAAGCGGTGAGGGCGTCGAAGTAGGACTGAGTGTCTGTCAGGAGACCGGCTGACACCGGCACCGTGATGCGGCGCGTAGCGCCCGCGCGACGGAGCATCGCATGCATAAGTACGCGACCGATGCGGCCGTTGCCATCGGCGAACGGGTGGATGGTCTCGATCTGCGCATGGGCGACCGCGACGTGCGTGAGGACAGGGACATCCGAGCGCTCGCAGTAGTCGATCAGATCGTTCATCGCGGCTTCGACCCGCGCCCAGTGCGGTGGCACAAAGGACGCTGTATGGGGCGTCGCTGCGCCCCCACCGATCCAGACCTGGGCGTCGCGAAACCGTCCCGGTTGGGCGTGCTCCTGATCCGCCATCAGGGCCGCGTGAGCTGCCAGGATCGAGTCGACGCTGAGGTCGTCGGACATGTCGAGGGCACGGCGCATTGCCTCCACGTTGGCTGCCACTTGGCGCGCGTTCGGGCCAGCCTTCTCGTGCAGGGTTGCCAGGGCCAGTGCCTTCGCCCCGGCGGTCACGTTCTCGATCTGTGACGAGGACGCGGACTCGGTGCGGAGCAGCACTGCCGCGAGCGGCGCAAGCTCTCCCGGCTCGTCGGGGTCGCTCAGTGCAGGGAATGAGCTCGAAAGCTCGGCGTCAAACCGCGTGATCTCCATCAGAGCGTCTTCAGACTCGGCGGTCACCTCGGCCGGCAGCTCGAGCTGGAGCTCGGCGATGGCTGCGGGCACTGCGGCTCTGTACGGCCCTCGGGAACGCCGCTGCGCGCGGCGCGACATCGCGGCCGTCGCGTCATTGCCGGCTGCCCAGGGGTGCTCTTCCCAGGTGACCGCGGTGCCGCGACTGTTGGCCATGGCCGCAGCATATATAACTTTGATGTCGTAACGTTATACAGGAACCTGGGTTGACCAGGCTTATGCCGTCCGCTCTGGTCCGCACATCGTGGTCGAGCGCTCAGACGACCAACAGCACCTTGCCGACGTGCAGCGACTCCTCGACGCGTTCGTGAGCGGCCACCGCCTCGGCCATCGGGAACCGGCTGTCGATGACCGGCTTGACGTGCCCGTCGGCCACCAGCGGCCACACGTGCTCCCGCACACCGGCAACGATCGCCGCCTTCTCCTCCGCCGGCCGGGCGCGCAGCGTCGTCCCGATCACCGCGGCGCGCTTGCGCATCAGCTTGTTGATGTCGAGCTCGGCCTTGCGCCCGCCCTGCATCCCGATGATCACCAGCCGGCCGTTCGTCGCCAGCACGTCGACATTGCGCTCCAGGTACTTGGCGCCCATGTTG
>JASBSH010000260.1 GCA_030149025.1 Actinomycetales bacterium
CTCGCGCGACCCCTGGCTGTCCGACCATCCGGCTACCGTCGAGTTCTTCGGCGGCCAGTTCGCCAGCGCCTCGACACCGGTGGACTACCCGCTCGTTCAGGCGCTGTCCACCGCCCACTGGCGGACGAGCGGGTGGTCGACCGGGGTCGATGCGCTGGCGAACTGGCCGCCGAAGAACTCGACGGTAGCCGGGTGGTCGGACAGCCAGGGGTCGCGCGAGCAGGCTGCGGCCACGGCGTCCACAAGGGCGGCGCGAGCCTCGTCTACGTCCTCACCGAGCCGCACGCCGTAGCGGCCCTCGGCGACCAGCCGGTCGGGGACCGTCGATGCCCAGTCGCCCGCCCGCACGGTGCCGATCGAGATGCCGAACGGCAGCGGGATGCCGTCAAACAGCGGCCCGGCGTCCGCGTTGCGCCGGGCCTCGAGCTCCCGCAGTGCCTGCCACACCGGCCAGAGCGCGTCGAGCGCGCTGACGCCGTCCAGCCGGCTGCTGCCGTGCGCGGACAGACCCGGCACGGTGAGGCGGAACGTCAACGCGCCTGCGGCCGCGGGGATGATCGCGCAGCTGGTCGGCTCGGGGATGAGGGCAACGGATCCGAGGTGCCCGCGGCGAAGGGTGGCGAAGGTGCCGAGCCCGCCGTCCTCCTCGCCGACCACGAACTGGACCAGCACCCGTCCCCGTCGCGGATAACCGTTCTCCCGCAACAGCTTCAGCGCGACCAGGATGGCGACGAGGCCGCCCTTCATGTCGCACGCACCGCGGCCGAACACCGCTCGCCGGCCGTCCGGTCCGGTGGCGTCGCGGGCGTCGAACGGGTCGTGCGACCACAGGCGGCGGTCGCCCGGCGGGACGACGTCGACGTGCCCGTTGAGGATGACCGTCGGGGCGTCGTCCGGCTGGAGGTTCTGGTTCTGGACGGTGGGGTCATGGACGGCGGCAGCGTGCGCCGGCGGGGTCAGCTCGCCTACCAGCCCCCAGGCCTCGGTGCGCTCAGCTTCCATCCCCGGGAAGTGGGGGTCCGAGGTGAGTGTGGGCAGGTCGATCTGCCAGAGGTCGGCGTTGCAGCCCAGCTGGCGCAGCCGGTCCGCGAGGTGGTGCTGAAGCTGCGACTCGGCCCGGCTGCCGGTGATGCTCGGGATGCGGATCAGCTCGGCGATGTCGCGTGCCATGGCGTCGTCATCGAGCGCGGTGTGCGTGAGTGCGGGGTCCGCCATGTCGGCACAGTAGGGCAGCTGGATCTGTGACCGGCGGCTCCCTGCCTTCCGGCGATCTTGGGCGACGTTCCGCAGGTTCGGGATCGGCGCGCTGAGCACGAAACGGCGAAGTGCCGTTCGCAGAACGTCGCTCAAGATGTGGGAGCCCTGCAGAAGTGCAAGATCACGGCGTATGTCAGGTGGCGGGATTCCATGATCACCGGCGACCCGTACCGGTGATGACGCAAACCCGGGTCACGCCGGGCGGTGCGAGTGGTCCTTCGTCCACGCCAGCAGGTCCTCGACGGGCCAGGTGTTGACCACCCGCTCCGGCGGCACACCCGCATCGGCCGCGCGCACGCAGCCGTAGGGCTGCCAGTCCAGCTGCCCTGGTGCGTGCGCGTCGGTGTCGATGCTGAACAGGCATCCCGTGTCCAGTGCCAGCCTGAGCAGGTCGTCGGGCGGGTCCTGACGTTCGGGGCGGCAGTTGATCTCCACGGCCACGCCGTGCTCCACGCACGCGCCGAACACCGCCTCGGCGTCGAAGTCGCTCTGCGGCCGGCCGCCTGACCCGCGACCGCCCGATCCACGACCGCCCGACCCGACACGCGGCGACAGCAACCGCCCCGTGCAGTGCCCGAGCACATCGGTGTTCAGGTTGCGCACCGCCGCCAGCATCCGTCGGGTCATCGCCGGCCGCTCCATCCGCAGCTTCGAGTGCACGGACGACACGACGACGTCCAGCTGCTCGAGCAGCCCCGGCTCCTGGTCCAGCTCACCGTCGAGCAGGATGTCCACCTCGATCCCGGACAGCAGCCTGAACTCCCCGAGCCGTGGCGCGAGCCCCTCCAGCACAGCCAACTGCTTGCGCAGCCGGACCGCCGACAGCCCGTTCGCCACCGTCAACCGCGGCGAGTGGTCCGTCAGCGCCATGTACTCGTGCCCGAGCTCGATGGCACTGACCGCCATCTCCTCGATCGGGCTGCCGCCGTCGCTCCAGTCCGAGTGCGTGTGCAGGTCACCCCGTAGCGCCGCCCGCATCGCGTCGCCACCGGCGACCAGCGGACCCGCCGCCTCCTCCAGCTCCTGCAGGGAGGCGGGCATCCGGCCCTGGACGGCCTCAGTGATGACCGCGGCGGTCTTCGGCCCGATACCGGGCAGGTCCGTGAGAGAACGCGCCCGTACCCGCTTGGCCAGCTCCGCGCCGTCCATGCCCGCGATGGCGAGCGCCGCGTTGCGGTAGGCCTGCACGCGATAGGTCGACGCACGTGACCGTTCGAGCAGAAAGGCGATGCGCCGCAAGACTGCTACCGGCTCCACACCGCCTCCGTTTCGCGCCCTTTGTGTCGCTCCCGAGCCAGGGCTGGGAGAAATCCCCAGCGTGTTCGCTGATTCGCGTTGACATGCCCCGTCCGGTGCCTGACGCTGCAACTTACTGCGGGATCCCAAGACCCCGCAGTCGCAGACCCGGCGTCCGGGCGCGGACTCCCCCCTTCCGCGTCCGGGCGTCGGCCCTGTGGCTCACATGGCTCAGGGTGACCGCGTGGCGCATCGGCGGCTCCGCCCCCCGCAACCCGAGTCGCTGGCTCCGGCGAGAGCCCGCTCGCGTCGTCGGGCAGAATCACGCCGATGGATGCGGTGCACCGGTCTGACGCCCACCTGCGAACGGTGGCGCGGACCCGGGGACTGCGCACGTGGTTGCACCGCGCGCTCATCGTGCTCGTCGCACTCGTCGGCGCGGCCATCGGCTGGTCCCTCGCACCGCCCACCACCACCTACCTCGGCCCGCTCGAGGTGCAGGTCCGCGTGGTGCCAAGCCTCCAGCCCGGAGTCGACGTCATGCTCCCACCGGTCGGCCAGGTGAGGTTCCGCACGCACAGCGCGCCGGTCGCCGTCCACGCATCGGTGAAGTCGGTGAACCTCGACCAGGCGAGCGAGCTGATCTCATCCCCGCAGGGCCTGCTCGCGCTGCAGCTCGGTGCGCCGGACGTCGCCGAGGAGGCGGTCCGCAAGGCCATCGCGAAGGACCTCGTCTTCGCGCTCGCGGGAGCAGCGGTCGCCGGGCTCGTCGTCTACCGCGTGCCCCGACGCGGCATCCAGACCACGGCAAGCGCGCTCGCGGCGCTCCTGGTCCTCGGCGCGGGCACCGCCGTCACCTTCGACCCGGCCGCACTGCGCCAGCCCAAGTTCACCGGGCTGCTCTCCCGCGCCCCCTACATCGCCGGTGAGGGGCAGGACATCGCCGAACGCCTGGCGTCCTACCGCACCGGGCTCGCCGACTTCGTCCAGGGCGTCACGACGTTGTACGCGGTGGCCGACAAGCTCCCGATCCCGCGTGCCGAGAACGACACCACGACCGTGCTGCAAATCTCCGACATCCACCTGAACCCGCTCGGGTTCGACCTCGTGGACCAGCTCGTCAAGCAGTTCGGTGTGGACGCCGTCGTCGACACCGGCGACATCACCACCTGGGGCACCGCCATCGAGTCGTCGACGCTGTCGCGGATCGGCGAGCTCGGCGTCCCCTACATCTTCGTGCGCGGCAACCACGACTCCCGCTCCACCCAGGCCGCGGTCGCGAGCCAGCCGAACGCGGTCGTGCTCGACGGCGATGTCGCCGAGGTCGCCTGGCTCACCTTCGCCGGCATCGGCGACCCGGTCTTCACACCCAGCGGCGAGGGCGGGACGGGGGACGCCAGCGACGTCGAGCAGGTCGGGCGCGCGACCGAGCAGCTCGCCGGCGTGGTTGCGGACTATAACGAGCAGCAGGTGGACGCCGACACGCAGGTTCCGCAGGCACCCTCACCCCTCGTCGTGGGCAAGCCGACCGGCCGGGGCGTCGACGTCGCGCTCATTCA
>JASBSH010000271.1 GCA_030149025.1 Actinomycetales bacterium
TCGGGCTGGACCAGCCCGGCATCGGCGGGCAGCTGGTGTCCTTCGTCCGCGACTTCGACCTCGGACGGTCGCTGGCCGCCAGCCTCCTCCTGGTCGTGCTTGCTACGACCGGCGCCGTCTTCGCGACCAGGCTCACCACCGCCGGCGTCCTGGCCGTCGTCGCGGTGGCCGCGCTGCTGCCGTTGGCGTTGACCGGTCACGCCGCGGGAGCCAGCAATCACGCCGCCGCGGTGGACACCCAGGCCGCGCACCTGGTCGGGGTCACCGTGTGGGCGGGAGGGCTGGCCGGTCTTGTCGTCCTGCGCCGTCCGCTGGAGGCGCGATTCCCGCTGGCTGCCCGGAGGTTCTCCAGACTAGCTGGCTGGTGCTTCGTGCTGGTCGCGGCGTCGGGGGTCGTCGGCGCGTTGGTGCGCGCCGGCGGCTGGCCGGGGCTGATCTCCCCGTACGGTGCCCTGCTCGCAGCCAAGGTGGTCGCCCTCGGCTTGCTAGGGCTGGCGGGATGGCGACACCGGCGACGGGTTCTGAGGGACTTGGACGACTCCGCCGGCGGCACCGGACGGGCGTTCGCCCGTCTGGCAGGCGGCGAGCTGGTGGTGATGGCGGTGGCCATCGGGCTGGCGGTGGCGCTGGGCCGGACGTCCCCTGTGCGCGCCGGCGCGGAGCAGGAGCGGCTGTCGCTCACGGAGTCGTTGCTGGGCTACCCGATGCCGCCGCCGCTCGGGCTCGCCGAGTGGTTCACGCAGTGGCGGGTGGACACCGTCTGGGTGCCGGCCGCCGTCCTCGCGGCTGCCTGGTACGTCACGGCAGTCATCAAGCTCCGCCGCCGTGGTGACCGGTGGTCGGTCTCACGGACCGTGGCCTGGGTGTCCGGCTGCCTGGTGCTCGTATGGGCGACCAGCGCCGGTCCGAGCGTCTACGGACGGGTCCTTTTCAGCATCCACATGGTCGAGCACATGACGATTGGGACACTGGTCCCGATCCTGCTGGTGCTCGGCGCACCCGTGACTCTGGCCCTGCGCACCACGCGGGCCCGTCACGACGGCAGCCGCGGCCCGCGCGAGTGGCTCCTGCTGCTCGTACACTCGCCGGTGTTCCGCTTCTTCGGCAACGCCGTCGTCGCGCCCGTACTTTTCATCGGCAGCCTCATCGCCTTCTACTACTCACCCGCCCTCGAGTTGTCGCTGCGCACCCACACCGGTCACGTCCTGATGACCGCGCACTTCATCATCGTCGGGTACCTGTTCGCCTGGGTGATCTGCGGTCCCGACCCCGGCCCCAAGCGGCCGGACTACCCGATGCGGCTGGTCATTCTGATCGGAACGATGGCGTTTCACGCCTTCTACGGGGTCTCGATGATGGGCTCGGTGGAAATCCTTGGGCAGGAGTGGTTCTCCGCCCTCGATCGGCCGTGGGGACCGACCCTGGCGCAGGACCAGTACCGCGGCGGCGCGCTGGCCTGGGCGCTCGGCGACTACCCGGTCGCCATCCTCGCCGTCGCGCTGGCGCTGGCGTGGATCCGTGACGATGATCGGGAAACCCGCCGCTACGACAGGCAGGCTGACCGCGACGGCGACGCGCAACTGGCCGCGTACAATGCGATGCTGCAGCGGAGGGCTACGGCCGAGCGCGCCCTCCACGGAGGCAGCCAGGACGCACCGGAACAAGTGCAACGACCGCGCTCCGGGTGAGCTTGGTCCCACCGCGGAGGGTCACAAGTCGCGTTGCTGGGAACGACTGGAGCAGGCGATTCGTTGCACACCATGACAGCTCTGCCGCCACGAGGGCAAGCCAGGGCAACGAGGAAGGGAAAGGTCGATGTCGTACGACAGGCGTGGACTGATCGACCGGCTTGCGGAAGGCTATCTGACCCGTCGCGGGTACGACGCTGCGGCCGGAGCTCGGCGCGGGCCGGTCCAGTCGAGCCGGCGGCCTGACGGCCGGGCTCGCCTGCTACGGCGCCTGCTCCTCGGTTCCCTGTTCGTCGTCGTTCCCGTGATCGTCGTCGTCGCGATCGCCCTGGTGTTCCTCGTCGCTTGGCTTTTCGGCAATGCCGATTCGGCGCTGGGCTGGGTCTCCAACATCTTGAACCAGATCGCCCAGATCGTGGCGACGCTCCAGAGCATCGGCGGCGGCGAAGGCGGCGGCTGAACGCCGCCGGTACCTAGACCTCTAGCCTAGGTACGGGTGATGTACTCATCCATGCCTCAGCCGATCGACTCTGCGGTGCAGGGGATCTTCGCCCTCGGCAGTGAACGTGGCGTGAACTCAGTGGTGCCCGCCAGAGCGATACCGGTTGCCGTGGTGACCACCGCCGAACAGCCCGCCAAGGAAGCCGCCTTGCTGCTGCTGCGGTGGGTAGCCCCCGGGGGGCCCATAACCGGCGGCTGGTGTCGCTTGGGGTGCTGGACGAGCAAAGTACGCCGCCTCCGCTTCCGTGAGCCGCTCAAGCTCGCCACGGTCAAGGAAGATTCCCTGGCACTGTTCACACTGATCAACGGTCACGCCACTGCGCTCGTACTGGCGCATCGTGCCACGGCACTTCGGACAGATCAAGGCATCCATGATGCCCTCGCTTCCTGTAGGTCCCACTCTGCAGCGCGTCAACTACGGCGGCCGACCGTCAGTTCCCAGTGTATCGGTA
>JASBSH010000278.1 GCA_030149025.1 Actinomycetales bacterium
GCCACGCGAGATGGCCCGCCTCGGGAGATCGCTCACGCGCCCATTGTGTCCGTTTCTACCGGCTGCGCGTGCCGGGGACGCCCGAAACGCTCGCGGCCGTGCCCTCCCGGGGGCCATGTGCAGCCGCATTCGGGGTGCGTCGACCAGGGCCGGACGGCGACCAGGCCGTCGGGCAGACACGTCTCGATCGTCGCGTCCAGGCAGGCCGGGGTCACCCGCCCGTCCAGGTGCGCGAGCGCCTGTGCCGTCGCCAGGGACGACGCCAGCGCGGCCAGCGCCGTCTCCTCAGCGTCCTGGGCGACACCGGGCAGCTGGGGCACCAGACGCGGCCACTCCGGGTCCCGGTCGCGCCGGTGCAGGTCCAGGCAGCGCAGGCAGGCGGAGGAGCCAGGCCTCACCAGTGGACCGATCACGGCGGACTGCTCCCGAAGGACGACAGCGAGGTGCGGCACGTCCTCCCGCATCAGCGTCTCGGTGCGCCGGGGGTCCACACCGCCGTGACCGACCAGGACGAGCAGGTCGGGCCGGTGACGGTCGGCGACGTGCGTGCGCACGTGCGGCCAGCACTCCGCCAGCAGACCAGCCGCCGCGCGGTCACGCCGGCGACCCAGGTCCTCGGCCCGGTACCCGCCTGGCGCGAGGTCGGCGACACCGACGTGCGTGTCGTCGTCCAGAAGCACCGTCCCGACCCCCGCTCTGGCGAGGTTGCACGCGAGCGCCAGGCCGGTCCTGCCTGCGCCGACCACGGCGACGCTCCGCTCGCGGCGCCCCAGGACCACGTCCCAGCCGTCGCCGACGGGGTAGGTGATTGCGAGCGTGCGGGCGTCGGGCTCGAGCAACTCGCGGGCGTCGTCGTCGAGCCGGCCGAGCTCCTGGGTGGTGGTCCGTCTGGGGACGATCAGATCGGCCTCCCGCAGCACGTCGAGGAGCTCGTGCACGCGCGCGGCGGGCATGCCCAGGCGGCGCGCACGCTGCAGCAACCCCTTCAGGCCGAGGGAGCCGTCGAGCAGCGAGATGAGGTACTCGTCCTGCGCCGTCAGACCGTCCACGACGGTGCCGAGCCGGGCGTCCAGACCGATCTGCAGCCGGCCCGGTGCCCGCCACAGCCGGTACAGCCCGGGTCGGATCTCCAGTCGCATCTCCCAAGAGTCGCAACCGGCAGCGGTTTGATGCCGTTTGCGTCCACATGGTGTGGACAAGACTGTGGAGGGCGCGCATCGATGCCGCTCCGCCGGGGTCGTCAGCCGTCGACGGTCCCGCCGCCCTCGGCCAGCTGCGGCAGCTCCCGGCCGGCGGCGAACCCGTCCAGCCAGCCGCGGGCACGCTCGGTCTTGGGGTAGGCGTCGAGGAGCTGCCAGAACTCCGCCCCGTGGCCGGGCTCCACCAGGTGCGCCAGCTCGTGCAGCAGCACGTAGTCCAGGACCCATTCCGGCACACCGCGCAGGCGGCCGGAGATCCGGATGGACCCGTCCTCCGGGGTGCAGGAGCCCCACCGGTTCTGCTGGTTGCCGACCCACCGCACGCTGGTCGGCGCGGCCCGGCCGCTCAGGTACCGGTCGGAGAGCTCCTGCGCCCGGGCCAGCAGTGCCTGGTCCGAGGGGCGGCGGCGTTGGTCCTGCAGCGCGAGCCGCTCCAGCATGATCTTGACCCAGCGCCGCTCCTCCCCGGCGGTGAACCGTGCGGGGATGGCCACCACGACCTGCCCACCCTCACGGTAGGCGGTCACGGTGCGGCGGCGACGGCGGCTGCGGCGGACGACGACAGGTTCGTCCGGCACATCCGATCTCGTCCCCCCGCTGCTGGACACGCGGTCACCGTACCCATGATCACGACGCGCCGAGCACGCGCAAGGGCGGGAGGAACCTGTCCCCCCGCCCCTGCGTGGCGTAGTCCTACGGGTCGTCAGGCCTTGCCGAGGATGCGGTTGAGGTTGGTGCCGCAGACGGGGCACTTGCCCTTGGCCATGCGACGGCCGTTCGTCTCGACGACGATGCCCTCGGCCTCCCGCTTCTCCTTGCACTTCACGCAGTAGAACTCGCCCTTGTAGGTCTCGCCGGTCTCAGCCATTCGTGCGCCCTTCTATTGGTCGACGGTGTCCTGGTCCAGCCCGCACTCCTCGCACGCCTGTTGCGGCAAGTGGTGCGCGGACCGGGGCTGGGGTCGCCCTGTGCGGCCAGAACCGGGTGCCACCCTAGCCGAGCACGCGCTGAGCACGAGTGGAAGCGGCGGCAAGGCAGGCCGTGGCGGGTCCCAACCGCACCAGGCCGGCCCCGCGAACATGCTCGAAGATGTAGAGCATCGCCAGGACACCGGGTAGCGACGTCGCCCTGGCTGCGAACGGCCAGCACCTGCTGGTGCTGTTTCATTGCGGGGTCGGGGGAGCGCAAGCCGTTGACGCAGACCGAGGAGAACCACCGTGCCCGCATTCGCCACCCGCGCCGTCCACGCCGGCCGCGCCGACCTGAACGACCTCGGGCTGCACGTGCCGCCGATCGACCTGTCCACCACGAACCCGCTGCGGGACGTGCTCAGCGGTGGCGACAGCTACGAGCAGCTGGCCAGCGGCGGTCTTCCCGGTGATGAGCACAGCCACGTCTACGCCAGGCTCTGGAACCCCACGGTCGCCCGCTTCGAGACCGCGCTCGCCGAGCTGGAGGAGGGGGAGCAGGCCGTCGCCTTCGGCTCCGGCATGGCGGCCCTGACCGCGGTTCTGCTCGGTCTGCGTGAGGGCCGGTCAGGCGACGCGAGCACGGACGCCGGCACGCTGGCTCACGTCGTCGGCGTGCGCACGCTGTACGGCGGTACCGACCACTTGCTCGCTACCGGGCTGCTCGGGACGGACACCACGTTCACCCGTCCGGACGAGCTCGCCGCCGTCCTGCGATCCGACACCGCGCTGGTGGTGGTGGAGACACCGGCCAACCCGACCCTGGACCTGGTCGACCTGGCCGTGGTCGTCCGCACCGTGCGGGAGCGGGCGCCGCGTGCCGTCGTCCTCGTCGACAACACGTTCGCGACGCCGGTGCTGCAGCGTCCGTTGTCGCTCGGTGTCGACCTCGTCATGCATTCGGCGACCAAGTACCTGGGCGGGCACGGGGACGTCATCGGGGGAGTGATCGCGACCGGAGGGCCGCGTGCCGGGGAAATGGCGGTGCGGTTGCGCAGGGTCCGCGCGATCACCGGAGCGATCCTGCACCCGCTGGGCGCCTACCTGCTGCACCGTGGTCTGGCAACGCTGCCGATCCGGGTTCGGGCGCAGAGCGAGAACGCCGCCAAGGTGGCCGAAGGGCTGTTGGCCCACCCGCAGATCGCCAGGGTGTACTACCCGGGCCTCGCCGAGTGCGACCCGCTGGGACTCGTCGGAAGGCAGATGGACGGGCCCGGCGCCATGCTCTCCTTCCAGGTGCAGGGCGGCTACGACGCGGCCTGCCGGGTCGCGGCGTCGGTGCGGCTCGTCACCCACGCCGTGTCGCTCGGCGGTGTGGATTCGCTCATCCAGCACGCCGCCTCCCTCACGCACCGGCCGGTCGCGGGGGAGGCGAAGCCGCATGACTCGCTGCTCCGGCTCTCGGTCGGCCTGGAGGACCCGGCCGACATCCTCACCGACCTGACCCAGGCCCTGGACGCGTCAGCGTAGGACTGGGACCGCTCGCTCCAACCGCGACGGTAGGTCCTCGACGATCCCGTCGGGTAGCGCGTCGAGCGGCCACCACGCGACGTCGTCGCTCTCGTTGCTGACGGCCGGCTGGGCGCCGTCCGGGGCGATCGCGGCGAACGCGACGTCCAGATGCTCGCGGCAGCGGCCGAACTGGGCCGGGAGGGCGTGCCGGTCGAGGTCGACGGGCTGCTCGACCAAAGTGAGATCCCTCGCGCGAAGGCCGGACTCCTCGACCGCCTCTCGCAAAGCGGCGGCTGCAAGGTCGGCGTCGTCGGGTTCGCAGTGGCCGCCGAACTGCACCCAGAAGCCACCCTTGCGGTGCAGGGTGAGCAGGACGTGCCGAAGCGAGCCGTCGAACACCATGCAGCTCGCGGTGAGGTGTGCCGGCGGCCCGGACTTCAGCAGCCCGTCGGAGTGCGCTGACAGGTGCGCGAGGTAGTCGCGGCGCAGCCGCTCCTGGCCCTCGTCCGGCGCCCGCCACTCGGTAAGGAGTCGAACCGCGTTGTCGTGCAGCCTCAACGTTTCTCGTCGCCGTCGCGGTCTCCGCCGTCGTTGTCCCCGTCTCCACCGTCTCTGTCGCCGCGGCGCAAGAGCTCCTCGAGCGCCGCGTCGACCTGCGCGGACGCCGCCTCGGCGTCCGCCCGGCGGGTGACGAACGAGCCCGGGTCGTCGAGGTCCTCAGCCGTGGGCAGCAGGTCGGGGTGTGCCCAGACGGCGTCGCGACCTGCCCTGCCCCGGGCCTTCTCGAGCTCATGCCACAGCGTCGCGGCGTCACGGAGGCGACGTGGGCGCAGCTCGAGCCCGACGAGGCTGGCGAGGGTGTGCTCGGCCGGCCCACCGGCGGCGCGCCGGCGGCGCATCGTCTCGCGCAGGGCACCCGCGTGCGGCAGCTGGTGCCGTGCGGCCTCGTCGACCACCTCGTCGACCCAGCCCTCGACCAGGGCGAGCGCGGTCTCGAGACGGTCCAGCGCCGCCTGCTGGGCCGGGGTGCGCTGTGGTTCGAAAAGCCCTCCGCCCAGCGCGTTCTGGAGAGCCGAGGGATCCATAGGGTCGATGTCCCTGACCGCTCGCTCGATGGCGTCCGTGTCGATCGTGATGCCCCTGGCGTACGACTCGACGGCTCCGAGCAGGTGCCCACGCAGCCACGGCACGTGCGCGAACAGCCTGGCGTGAGCGGCCTCGCGCAGGGCCAGGTACAGCCGCACCTCCTCGTCCGGCACGCTCAGCCCCTCGCTGAAGGCGGCGACGTTCGTCGGCACGAGCGCGGTTCCACCGGAACTGAGCGGTAGCCCGATGTCGTTGCCGGACAGTACTTCTGAGGCCAGGGCGCCGATCGCCTGGCCGACCTGCATGCCGAACACGGCGCCGCCGACCTGCCGCATCATCGAGCCGGCCGACGCCATCATCGGCTTCATCTGCTCCGGCACCTGCTGGGTCATGGCGTTGGCCATGGCGTCGGCCACCGATGCCGCGACCGGCTCGACGAGGCCCTTCCAGGTGGGCAGGGTGTTCTCGACCCACTCCGCGCGTGACCAGGCCCTCGGGGCCGCCGAGGACGCCGGCATGTCGGTCACGGTGTCGAGCCACGTCTCGGCCACGTTCAGGGCGTCGGTCGCGGCGCGGGCGGCCGACGCGGACACGCTCGGGTCGCCCTGTTGCGCCGTCGTCTGCCGCGCGAGGTCGCGTGCGAGGTCCCAGTTCACCGGTCCCGAGTGGCCGCCGGCGAACATCGCCTGCATCTGCGACAGCATCTGGCCCAGCATCGCGGGGTCCGCGGGGATACCGGCCGCCGCGAGCTGGTTCGGGTCCAGCCCACCGCCCGACATCAGCTGCTCGAACATCGCGGCGAACGGGTCCTGCGGCTCGTCCGGGCCACCGGTCCCGCGGCGACCCGGGCCACCCGGGCGGCCCGGACCCGGTCCCCCGAAGCCGATGCCGCTCTCGGAGCCGATCCGGCCGATCTGGTCGTCTGTTCCCCCCTTGTCGGAACGCTCGTGGCGGTCGTCATCACGCTCGTCATCACGCTCG
>JASBSH010000296.1 GCA_030149025.1 Actinomycetales bacterium
ACCACGCCAAACAAGCCAGCGAACTCGGCGCGCAACTACGCCTCGACCACGAACTCGGCCTCGACCCCGACCTGCGCGAGCGGCTCAAAGCCGTCGACAATCCACCACCCAGCCAGGGCACGACCCGACAGCAGGCGAACCACCGCACGGTGAACCACCCGACGACGGTGAGCCACCCGGAGGTTAGCGAGCCGGGAAACGAGTGCGGCGACGCCCTTCGAGCGCCGCCGACTGGCGGAGGATGCGGGATTCGAACCCGCGAGGGTTTCCCCAACACGCTTTCCAAGCGTGCGCCCTAGGCCACTAGGCGAATCCTCCGCCAGGAAGGGTACCCGAGCGGTGAACGCCCTCGGTCCTGCCGGTCCAGCTCCTCGGTCCTGCCGGTCCAGCTGCGTGATCCTTGCCGGTCCAGCTGCTCGGTCGTGGCGGCCCCGCGGGTCTTGCTCGTCCTCACAGCCATGCGGTGGGGCGAGCCGCGCGGGCACATGGATTACAGTTGTGGCCGACCCCTCGTGCGGCGTCATCCTGCTGAACTCCCCCAGGGCCGGAAGGCAGCAAGGGTAGGTGGGCTCTGGCGGGTGCACGGGGGGTCCCTTCTGTCGGCCCCTCCGGTTACTGTCATCGCGTGTCGACCGCTCTGTACCGCCGCTACCGCCCCGAGACGTTCGCCGACGTCATCGCGCAGGAGCACGTCACCGGTCCGCTGATGCAGGCCCTGCGGACGAACCGCGTCAACCACGCCTACCTCTTCTCGGGTCCGCGTGGGTGCGGAAAGACGACATCGGCACGCATCCTGGCCCGGAGCCTCAACTGCGCCCGACGGGTAGCCGACGACGAGGGCCGGTTCCCCGACTCGCCCTGCGGTGAGTGCGACAGCTGCGTCGAGCTGTCGCGCAAGGGCGGCGGCAGCCTCGACGTGGTGGAGATCGACGCAGCCAGCCACGGCGGTGTCGACGATGCCCGCGAGCTTCGCGAGCGGGCCACCTTCGCCCCGGCCCGCGACCGCTACAAGATCTTCATCATCGATGAGGCTCACATGGTGAGCACGCAGGGATTCAACGCCCTGCTGAAGATCGTGGAGGAACCCCCGGAGCACGTCCGGTTCATCTTCGCCACCACGGAGCCCGACAAGGTCCTCCAGACCATCCGCTCTCGCACCCACCACTACCCGTTCCACCTGGTGCCACCCGCGCGTCTCCTCAAGTACCTGGAGCAGCTCTGCGCGGAGGAGGGCGTGCCGGTCGGCAAGGGCGTGCTGCCCCTCGTCGTCCGAGCGGGTGGTGGGTCCGTCCGTGACTCGCTTTCTGTCCTCGACCAGCTGATGGCCGGTGCCGGGTCCGATGGTGTCGACTACGAGCACGCGGTCGCCCTGCTCGGCTACACCCACGCCTCCCTCCTGGACGATGTCGTGGACGCCCTCGCGGCCGGGGACGGCGCCACCGTCTTCCGGGTGGTCGACCGCGTCATCGGCTCCGGTCACGACCCGCGCCGCTTCGTGGAGGACCTGCTCGAGCGGCTGCGTGACCTCGTGATCATTCAGGCGGTCGGGGACGGCGCCAAGGCGGTTCTGCGTGGACTGCCGGAGGACCAGCTCGCCCGGATGACTGGGCAGGCGACCCGCTTCGGCGCCGGTGAGGTCTCCCGGCTCGCGGACATCGCCAACGCGGCGCTCACCGAGATGACCGGTGCCACCTCGCCGCGCCTGCACCTGGAACTCCTCTGCGCGCGGATGCTCCTGCCCGGAGTAGAAGCCGGTCACCGGGGAATCACGGCGAGAGTGGAGAGGCTGGAGCGCCGGGTCGGAATGCCCTCCACGGGCGGTCCCGCGCCCGCGCCCGGCGGTCCGGCGCCCGCAACCGGCGGTTTCTCTGCTGCGTCCGGCGACCTGGCGGCGTACGCCACGGTCCCGCCACCGGAACCCCGGCCGACCCCTTCGCCCGAGCCGACGCCGGAGCCCATGCCGAGGCCGACGCCCGACCCGACCCCTCGGCCGGCTCCGGAACCCACACCCGAGCCGATGCCACGACCGCGCCCGATGCCCGGGCCCGAGCCCATGCCGTCGCCGGAGCCGATGCCTCAGCCCGAGCCGATGCCGGGCCCCGAACCCATGCCTGCGCCCGAGCCAATGCCGGGTCCGGAACCGATGCCAGAGCCCGCCCCCGACCCGACACGGCCCGATGGCGCGGCGGCTGCGTGCCAACCGAGCGGTTCGGAGCTCGAAGCGGTGCGTCGGATGTGGCCCGATGTCCTGGAGTACGTGAAGTCCCAGCGCAAGGTGACGTTCTTCCGCTGCCAGGACGCGCGTGTGCTGTCGCTACAGGACGGCGTGCTCACTCTCGGCTTCCCGATCCCCGGGAACCTCAAGGCCTTCGCGACCGGGGACCACCGGGCACTCGTGGAGCACGCGCTCGTTCAGGTGATCGGGGTTCAGGCCAGGGTCGACGCCGTCCCCGCCCCTGGGAGTGCTGGGGAGGCCCCCGCAAGGCATACCGCAGCCCCCGCGGATGCATGGTCGCCATCGACCGACGACTCGGGGTCGGCCTCCGGTAGCAGCGAGCCATGGCAGCCACCCGAGCCACCTGCCCGCGAAGAGACGTCTGCCCGCCAGGCACCCCCCGAGCCCACGGCCCAGACGAACGGCGCAGCGCGCGTCCGGCAGGCGATGCAGCAGACCCCGCCCGCCGATGGGAACCATGGCGGCGGCAACCAGGCAGAGCCGAGCGAGGCCGAAAGACCACCGGCCCCCATCGCTCCAGAGGACGACGTCCCGGACCGCGACGACCCCGACGCCGAGGACTCGGGGCTGGTCGGCGCCACCGTGGTCGAGCAGATCCTCGGCGGCAGAGTGATCACTGTGGAGGAGAACGAACGCTGACGCCGGTGGGGCCACTGGTACGTGCCCGTGCCAGCGCCCAGCGGTTCACCCGGTTCGCGGCCGTGCTCTACCAGGCAAAGACCGGCTGCCAGTGGAGGATGCTTCCAGCCGAGTTTGGGCCCGGAACACGATCTGGAAGACCGTGGTCACGGTGTGGCGCGACCGCGGCCTGTGGCGGCAGATCCTGGACCAGCTGCGACGACTCATCCGCGTGGCTGCCGGCCGGGATGCCGAGCCGTCGCTGCTGATGGTCGACTGCCAGGTGGTGTAGGGGTGGTCGCTGCGGCGCGGTGCCCGTGAGGGGCACTTCAAGTAACGGCTCACCGGTGCGAAGCGCGCATCGAGGTCGACTACCTCGGCCTTCCCGTAGCCGTGCGCGTCAGTGGTGCCCGGACGCACGAGGTCCGCGCCCCACGAGAACTGCTGGCCGACGTCCTCCCAGACGCTGAGCGGGTCACGACCCTGAAGGTACCGGGGCTTCCGCGGCCTGGCTGGCCCGCTCGAGCGTGAGTACGGCATCGAGACGGTCATCACGTACGATCCCGACCGGCCCAAGGGCCAGTTCCGGCCCCTGCAACCGCTGTAGCGGGTTGAGGCGGCGTTCTCCGAACCTCGGCCGGTGCGCAGGGCCCCGCGGGCAGCTTCGGGGGCACCCCGGCGTCCGCTACGGCGTGGATGCAGATCGCAGCGGTCGGCTGGCTGCTCCGCGAACTCCGAACCTGATAGCCCTCCGCGGACCGGTGCGGTGTCGGTGGCAATCGGCACACTATCGCTCGTGATCGCGTCGGCGAAGAAGGCACCCCGGTACGGCTCCGGCCGTCTCTCCGGGAAGCTGTACGTCGACGGTCACGACACCGCCGTGTTCCGCAAAGCCGAGATCGGGTTCAAGCCCGCCACCCCCCGACAGGGCCGCGCGCTACTTCGGCTGCTCGACGCCTCGCGTGAGGTCTACAACGCCTCTCTGCAAGAGCGACGCGACGCCTACGAGCACACCTCGCAGACCCGCATCGCCCTGTTCGACCAGTTCAAGCAGGTCACCGACCTGCGGGGTTCGCGTGACGACGTCCTCGCCTGGGGCATCCAGCCGGTGCGCTGGGCGATGCAACGCGTCGACGACGCGTTCGGCGCGTTCTTCGCTCGTGTCAAGGACGGCGCGACGCCCGGGTACCCGCGGTTCAAGGGACCGGGGCGGTGGAACACCGTCGGATTCGACGAGCCGAAAGGCTGGAAGCTCAACCTCGACGGCACCAAGAAGCGTGCCACGCCGCACCTGTACGTCCAGGGCCTCGGGGACATTCCGCTCAGCAAGGCCGCGGCTCGGCAGTTCAAGCGGTACATCGCCCGCGGGGGCGAGGCCACCACGCTCACCTTGACGCGTGCGAACCGCGAGGGAACCGCGTGGCGAGCCTGCGTCGGGTTCGACAAGGTGGCGGTGACCAAGACCGAACCCGAGCTCGGCCCCGACTCGATGCTCGGCATCGATCGCGGTGTAGCGGTCCTGGTAGCGGGAGCGGCCGCAGCCGACTTCGCGGGCGACCCCGGCCAGCTGCTCCACCACACCGACGACCTCAAGCAGCGCCTGGAGGTGCTGCGGCGCAAGGTCGAACGCCTCCAGGCCGAACGTGCCCGGTACGAGCAGTACGGGAACCGGTTGCGGCGACTGTCGAAGCAGATCGCGAAGGCGCACCACAAGGCATCGAACTTGGTGGAGAACTGGGCTCGGCACACCGCCAAACAGATCGTTGCGGAGAACGCCGTCGTCGTGCTCGAGGACCTGAACTTCAAGAACATGACCAAGTCCGCGAAGGGCACGGTCCAAGACCCAGGCAAGAATGTCGCAGCAAAGGCGGGGCTGAATCGGTCGCTGCTCGAAGGTGCCCACGGCAAGCAAGCCCAATGGGTGCGCGTCAAAGCGGAAGAAGCTGGGCGACGCATCTGGGGCGTGAACCCCGCCTACACCTCACAAAGGTGCAGCTCCTGCACGCGGATCGACGCCGTCGGCCGCGTCAGCCGTGACGTGTTCTACTGCGGCCACTGTGGTCACTACGAGCACGCCGACGTCAACGCCGCCCGAAACATCCGCGCGCTCGGCCATGCTGCCGAACAGGCGTGGGTCGCTGCTGGGCGCCCGCTGCTCGAGCGGCCCAAACCACGGCTGCGCCGCCGCAAGGTAGACGCCGCCAGCGTAAGGCAGCAGCGGCTTAGCAAGACCACCACAGGGCCGGGACGGCTCTAGGCCACCTCACCAGGTGGCCGCGGGCGGTCGAGAAACCGTCCACAGTCCCTTAGGGTCAGGGTGTGTACGAGGGTGCTGTCCAGGATCTGATCGACGAGCTCGGTCGGCTCCCTGGCATCGGCCCGAAGAGTGCTCAGCGGATCGCTTTCCACCTGCTCGCCGCAGACGACGCCGACGTCCGGCGGCTGGTCAACGCGCTCACCGAGGTGAAGGCTCGCGTCCGGTTCTGCGCCGAGTGCGGCAACGTCGCCGAGAACGAGCTGTGCCGGGTCTGCCGCGACCCCCGGCGGGACGCGCACGTGCTGTGCGTCGTCGAGGAGTCCAAGGACGTCGTCGCGATCGAGCGGACCCGCGAGTTCCGCGGCAAGTACCACGTGCTCGGCGGCGCCATCAGCCCCATCGAGGGCGTCGGACCGGACGACCTGCGCGTGAAGGAGCTCATGACCCGGCTTGCGTCCGGCGAGGTGAACGAGGTCATCATCGCTACGGACCCGAACCTCGAAGGCGAGGCCACCGCCACCTACCTGGCGCGGCTGCTCAAGCCCATGGGACTCAAGGTCACGCGGCTCGCCTCCGGCCTGCCGGTCGGCGGTGACCTGGAGTACGCCGACGAGGTCACGCTGGGGCGTGCGTTCGAGGGGAGGAGGTTGCTGGATGTCTGAGTCGACGGACCGGCCCGACGCCGCCGGCCACGGCGATCCGCGGCTGGACGGGCGGCAGGAAGGCGGCCAGGACGACGGCCTGCGGCTCATCGCCGAGACCACCGCCGACGAGGCCCGCGGCTACCTCAACGCGCTCACGGAGGTGGCGGCCGGCGCCAGCCCGGACACGGCGATCCCCGTGCTGCTGCTCGCCGTGTCCCAGGTCCTGGTCACCGGAGCGCGCCTGGGCGCGATCACGGATGTCGTCCCCTCCGAGCGGTTCGAGCCGGACGCCGGCCCCGAGGCGGACGTGGAACCCGTGCGGACGGGCTTGGCGAACCTCTTCGAAGGACTCGACGAGTACGCCGACGTCGTCGACCCCCTGACGACCGGCGAGCTGGTGCGCGGCTCGCTGTCCAACGACCTGTCCGACGTGGCCGCTGCGCTCGAGCACGGACTGCGCCACTACGAGGACGGCCGGGTCGACGAGGCGCTCTGGTGGTGGCAGTTCTCGTACCTGTCCGCCTGGGGCGAGCGCGCCGCCGCCGCGCTGCGGGTCCTCCAGTCCGTGCTCGGTCACCTCCGGCTGGACGCCGACGACGACGTCGTCGCCGATGCGGAGTTCGAGGCGCTGCACCCCTGATTGATCTGCAGAACTGCAAGATCACGACGAGGTTGTGCGCCGACGACGCGTTGTGCGCCGACGACGCGTTGTGCACCGACGACAGGTGCGTCAGGCGATGCGGGTGGCCCTCGCCAGCCGCTGCACCGGCGTGCTCAACCGCCGGACAGCGCCGACCATCCCGATAGCGCCCAGCCCCAGGATGATCACCAGTCCGTAGGGCCAGATGGGGCTGGTGTTCCTCGCCTCCGGCAGTCCGCTGGCCGTCTGGTCGTACGCCGCCCAGCACTCGTCGACGACGCCACTGGCGCCGTCCCGAGCGGCTCGGGCACCCGCCTGGATCAGGCTGAGCACGTCCTCGTCCATCTGCGTGACGGGATCGACGTCACCGCCTGACGGGGGCCCCGGCGCCCGGGGCGCGGCGTCCGCCACCACGACGTACGGGTTCGCGGCCAGCAGCCACCAGGTCCACTCGGTGTGCACCTGTCCGCGCTCGGCCGTGGTCTCGACACAGCGGGAGCGGTCGATCGGCAACTGCTCCTGTCCGGGCGCTACGTCCGGCTCCGCCCCCGGCTGGGCCTCCGGCTCGCCCCCCGGCTCCGCGCCTGGTGGGATGACGCCCTGCTCCATCACCCCGGGGGGATTCTGCAGCACCGTCACGCGATCGGTGGTCGTGACCAACGGCACCGACAACCCGAAGAACACCAGCGTGAACACGGCCAACCCGGCCACGGACAGGTACGTCAGCACGGCCGAGGACGCCGTCCGCGCGCACACCGCCGACCAGCCGAGCGCTATCGCGCAGACCGCCAGCAGGATCAGCGCCAGCATCAGCAGGCTCACCGCCACCCGCAGCACCGATGTCCGCCCGAGCAGAAGAGCCAGCGCCAGGAACGGCGAGGCGGTCGCGAGGAACACCAGTGCCGTCGTCCAGGCTGCCAGCAGCTTGCCGACCGCAATCTCGGCCGGCGACAGCAACGTGATCTGCAACGTCGCCAGGGTGCCGGCGGCACGGTCCCCGTTCACGCTTGTGGCGCTGAGCGCCGGTGCGACCAGCAGGCCGAGCGTCAGCACCAGGAACACGACGACGGAGAACAGCAGCGGACCGCTCCGCTGCGACCCCATCGCGAAGAACGCCAGCCCCGTGATCAGCGCGATCAGCGCGAACCAGAGGACCAGCACGATCACCCAGCGGCTCGACCGAACGCGTTGCCGCAGCTCGAGCTTCGCCACCAGAGCGACACCCGACGGGGTCAGCGACCACCTGCTCACCGCCGGTCCTCCTCGAGCCCGAGATACACCTGTTCCAGCGCCCCGACCGCAGGTGCGAGCGAGACGACCGGGACGCCGTCCCCGACCAGGTCGCGAAGCAGGGCCGCAGCCGCCTCGCGGGACGGCAGCTGGACCGTCAGGTCGCGTCCCTCGGTGACCAGAACCCCGCGTGCGGCGAGCCGCGAACGCAGCAGGTCGTCGTCCAGGGAGGAGATCGTCCAGGCACGCCAGCCGGTCGCGATGCTGGACACGGTGCGCTCGTCGACGGTGCGTCCCCGGGAGACGAAGACGGCGTTGTCGGCCAGGTCGTCCAGCTCGGCCAGCACGTGGCTGGACACCAGCACTGTCTTGCCCTGTGAGGCGAGGCCACGGAGCAGCACCCGCAGGTCAACGCGTGAGCGGGGATCGAGGCCGGACGCCGGCTCGTCCAGCAGCAGCACCTGCGGGTCGTGCACCAGCGCACGCGCCAGGCCCAGCCGCTGCTTCTGCCCCCGCGACAGCACCCGCGCCGGCGCGTCGGCCAGCTCCTCCAGGTGCAGCTCGCCGAGCAGCCAGGTCACGCGCCGGGCGGCCAGGTCGGGCGGCATCCGGTACGCCGCCGCAAAGGTCGTGAGCACCTCGCGACAGGTCAGCGACTCCCACGTGCCGAGCGCGTCGGGCATCCAGCCCACCCGGGCATGGACGTCGGCAGCCTGCGTCGACGGGTCGGCCCCCGCCACGCTGACCTCACCCGAGTCGCGGGCCAGCAGGCCCGCGAGGACCAGCAGCAGAGTGGTCTTCCCGGACCCGTTGGGCCCGATGAG
>JASBSH010000257.1 GCA_030149025.1 Actinomycetales bacterium
GGTATCCAACGCCATGGTTGTTCGCCCGCCAACCTAGAGAATACGTAGGTCGTGCACATGAGTGCGGACACTCGTGCAGCCGACTTCAGAAATTGACAGGGGCGCCGCTCACTCCCGCCACACGAGGCCGCTCACTCCCGCCACACCAGCACGAGCGCGCGGTCGTCGTTCTCCCCCGTGCGCGTACCGTCGACGATGCGGGCGGCACCGCCCTTGAACCCCCCGCGCCGAACCAGCCGCTCGGCCTGCCCCATCAGCCGGTCGATGCCGAGCGACAGGTCCCGGCCCGGTGTCTCGACCAGACCATCGGTGTACAACAGCAACGCATCGCCCCGTTGCAGCAGCGCCGTGTGCGCCGGGAAGTGCTCGGTGGCCACCACTCCCAGCGCGGGCCCGGTCTCACCGCCGATCAGCTCCCATCGACCGGAGCCGGCGTGGAAGTGCGCCGCCGGGGGGTGGCCGGCGCTGGCGAGCCGGTACTCCCCCGTACGAAGGTCCACGCAGACGTGCATCGCTGTCGCGAACCCCTCGTCCCAGCGCTGCCGCAGCAGATACTGGTTGGCTGCGGGGAGGAACTCCGCGGGTTCCATCGCGCCCAGCAGACCACCGAACGCACCGGACAGCAGCAGCGCGCGAGTGCCGGCGCCCTGGCCCTTCCCCGACACGTCGACCAGGGCCAGCTCGAGCGTGTTCCCGTCCGTCGACCTGGACGCGACCAGGAAGTCACCGGAGAAGGCGTCGCCGTACGCCGGGCGCAGCTCGCGGTCAACCTTCCACTGGCGAGGCAGCGGCGGGACGCTCCCCTGCGCCTCTAGCCGGTCGCGCAGGTCCACGAGCATCGACTCGCCGAGCGTGCCCTGCACACCGAGCCGCTCCCGGCTGTTGGCGAAGACCAGCACCAGCACACCGGTAAGCCCGATCACGAGGATCTGGCCGGGCATGGGAGGCGGCTCACGGTTCACCACCGTGTACGCCAGAACCGCCCCGACCAGGAGGTAGAGAAGAACCAGCGCCCGCACCCGCAGGAAGAACCCGCCCAGCAGGATCACCACGGTCACGTACGTCGGCGGCACCCACCTCGGCGCCACGAGACCGATGGCACCGAGCAGCACTGTCAGGCCCGTGAACAGCAGGAGCAGGAACGCCTGCGAGGGCAGCAGGCGGCGCCGCAGGAGCCGACCGAAGTCCTGAAGGCCGGTCCTCCTGCCCACATGAGGCGGCGCGCCGGCGTGTGCGACCACGGCTGGACAGTACCGTCGCGGCTGGCTGGATCGGCCAGACGCCGAGGGACACGCCAGGCGAGCCGGCACGAAAAACCGGTGTGGCCGGCGTCCGGCCGCGCAGGACCCCCCTCTGCCGGTGATCATGAAATCCCGGTTCAGCCGGACCCCCCCATCCCGGTGATCATGGAATCTCGGTTCATGGGTTCACCACGATCGACGCAGGATCTGCGGAGCCACGCCGAGAAGCGCACCGATCCCCTTCTCCAGTCGCAGCGACTGCCCGAGCACCTCACCCTTGCCCACACCGATGCAGTGCCAACCCCAGCGCTGCGCCAGCTGCGCACGGCGACGTGCGTCGCGGAGCCGGTGCTCCGGGCTTGAGTGGAACTCCTCCCCGTCGTACTCGACCGCGACCTTGAGGGTCGGCCAGCCGAGGTCCAGTCGGTAGATGCCAAGCCCGTGGTCGTCGGTGATCCAGATCTGCAAGTCAGGACGTGGAAAACCCGCATCAATCGCTCGAAGGCGCAGCCACGACTCGCCGAAAGACTCGGCTCGGGGGTCGCACAGCCCGAGAAGCCGCCGCGCCTGCGCGATCCCTCGTTGACCTTTCAGAGTGTCGACACGGTCGCGCAGGGCGTCGAGGTCGATGAGCTTGGCGTTGCCGAAGGCGTCCAGGACGGCCAGCCCCATGAAGACCTTGCTCCAGCGAGCGAGGTCCAGCGCGGTCCTGTCAGGTGTAGTGACCGGGACGCCGTCCAGGATCGCGATGTCCTCCGGTGGAAGCGCGGCTTCGAATGAGACGAGTCCCGGCCTCCTCGGCACCGAGCCACGGGCAGCGGGCACGACGCACTCGACGGGTAGCGGCTGGTCGAGCTCTCCGGGACCGCGCGCGTCGATGCCATGTATCCAGGCGGCTGTGCGCCGCGCGAGAGCTGCTCCTTCGGGCAGGACCAGAGCCGCGGCCCGCCCTCTGATCGCGGGGTCGTCGGCGATTCGTGCATCGACGTACACGCCCCGCAGCGGCTGGACGATCGCTGCGGTGCGGAGCAGAGCGTCAAGGTCGCGCTTGGACAGCGCCAGACCAGGAAGGTCTTCACGGGTGAAGGGCGCGAGAGGTTCCGGTCCCAAGTCGGGGATCGACGCTGCCATGCGGGAACATTGCCGCAGTCGCCCCTCGCCGCGTTCGGTTCGTCCACAGGCCACGCGTGGAACCGGGTTTTCGTGATCACCGGCACAGGGGTGGGAGCGGGCCTGAACCGGGATTTCATGATCACCGTCAAGGGATCGAGGGCCTCGTGAACCGGGATTTCATGATCACCGGCAAGGGATCGAGGGCCTCGTGAACCGGGATTTCATGATCACGGCGAGGGTTGTTGGCAGGTCGGGCACCAGTAGAGCTGGCGCGCCGCGACCTCACGCTGCGCCACCGGAGTGCCGCAGTGACGACAGGGCAGCCCGGTGCGCTTGTAGACGTAGTGGGCGTCCTCGGCTCGGATCGCGCCGCCCGGCCGGTCGACCGGACGCGTGGTGACGATTCGCCCGCGCCTCAGCCCGTCGCGCAGCAGGAAGACGATGTCGTCCCACAACGCCTCGACGACGACGCGATCAAGCGCACGACCCGGGGTGAACGGCGACATACCGGCCCGGAACAGCACCTCGGCGCGGTAGACGTTGCCGACCCCGGCCACCACCGACTGGTCCATCAGCAGGGTGCCGATGGGCGCGGACGAGCGCAGCACGCGCTCCACGAACCGCTGTCCGTCCGCGCCACGCCGCAACGGGTCCGGCCCGAGGCGCGCGTGAACCGCGTCCTTCTCACCAGCGGTGACCACCTCGCAGGCCGGGGCTCCGCGCAGTTCGGCCAGGACGCCGTCCCCGACCAGCCTCACGCGCACCGCACCGACGGGAGCCGGAAGACCGTCGTGGCGGTCGACGTCCTCGAAGGTGAACTTGCCGTAGAGGCCGAGGTGGACGCGAAGCCAGCGGTCCGGAGCAGCACCCGGGGCGCCGTCGGCAGCGAAGCCGAGGAAGAGGTGCTTGCCGTGCGCCTCGGCCCGTACCAGCGTGGTCCCGTCCAGCAGCGCCGCTCCCTCCGCGAACCTGCCCTGGGGGCTGCTCACGCGAAGG
Organism: Actinomycetales bacterium; assembly: GCA_030149025.1. Classification (GTDB taxonomy): domain Bacteria; phylum Actinomycetota; class Actinomycetes; order Actinomycetales; family BWSM-131; genus BWSM-131. The sequence goes on from JASBSH010000257.1 coordinate 3,351, forward strand.
CGCTGGCCGCCCATCTCGCGACGGAACCGACGGGCGAGCCGGTGCAGGGTGTGACCTTCTGGCATCAGGCTGGCCTCAGGCGACCGTCACGCGCTGGGGACGATCTCTCCGTCGCGCTCATACGCGGCGAGCTGGTCGATCCGGCGCTGGTGCCTGGCGTCGCCGCTGAACGGCTCGGCCAGGAACGCCTCGACGATCGCCGTGGCCTCCTCGACGCTGTGCTGCCGGGCGCCGACGGAGACCACGTTCGCGTCGTTGTGCTGCCGGGCGAGGCGTGCGGTGTCGAGGTTCCAGGCAAGTGCGGCGCGGACGCCGGCCACCTTGTTCGCCGCGATCTGCTCACCGTTGCCGGACCCGCCGACCACGATGCCGAGGCTGCCCGGGTCACCGACGACGGCCTGCGCCGTGCGGAGGCAGAACGGCGGGTAGTCGTCGGCGGGGTCGTACTCGGAGGGGCCGTGGTCGACCACGTCGTGGCCAGCCGTCTGCAGGTGGACCTTGAGGTGCTGCACCAGCTCGTAGCCGGCGTGGTCACCGCCGATGTGTACGCGCACGGGCGACATGCTGCCAGGCAGCAACGTCACTCACCCAGCAGGGCCGGTCGATCAGCAGACCGGTCGATCAGCAGACCGTCAGTCGAATATCGGCTCCTGGTCGCGGGTGCGCTTCAGCTCGTAGAAGCCGGGTGTCGAGGCGACCGCGAGGACGCCGTCCCACAGCTTCGCGGCGGCGTCCCCCTTCGGGGCCGGGGTGACGACGGGCCCGAAGAAGGCGGTACCGGCGACGGCGATGACCGGGGTGCCGACGTCCTGCCCGACCTTGGCGATGCCTTCGGCGTGACTGGCGCGCAGCGCCTCGTCGTAGTCGGTCGAGCGTCCGGCCTCGAGCAGCTCCGCCGGCAGGCCGACCTCGGCCAGCGCCTCGGCGACCACCTGCTCGTAGTCCTTGCGGCCGCCGGGGTGGATCCGGGAGCCCATCGCCTCGTACAGCGGCCCGAGCACCTTGTCGTCGTGCTGCTCGGAAGCGGCGATGAGGACGCGAACGGGGAACCAGGCCTTGTCCATCAGCTCCCGGTAGTCGTCGGGCAGGTCCCGTCCCTCGTTCAGCACGGACAGGCTCATCACGTGCCAGCGAACGTCGACCGGACGCACCCTTTCGACCTCCACCATCCAGCGCGAGGTCATCCACGCCCACGGGCAGACCGGGTCGAACCAGAAGTCCGCCGCCTGCCGGTCGGTGCCGGCGTGGCTCGCTGCGTCCGTGCTCGTGCTGACCGTCTCGGTCACGTGCTTCTCCTCGTGAATCAGTTCTCGTCCTCGCGGTGGGCGGCCGACGTCGACCACTCACGACAGCGCATCAAACCGTGCAAGGATTCCCGCCGTGCCCGGCATGAACCTGACCCGCGACGAAGCGCGAGAGCGCGCCGCCCACCTCACCGTCTCGTCCTACGAGATCGATCTGGACCTCACCGCCGGGGAGGAGACCTTCGGGTCCACCACGACGGTGCGGTTCGCCAGCAACCGCCCGGGCAGCGACACCTTCATCGACCTGGTGGCCCCCACGGTCCGGCGCGTCGTCCTGAACGGCACCGACCTCGACCCGGCCGAGGTGGCCGACGGCACTCGGGTGCAGCTGCCCTCCGTGCAGGAGGAGAACGAGCTGGTGGTCGAGGCATCCTGCTGCTACATGAAGACCGGGGAGGGCCTGCACCGGTTCGTGGACCCGGTCGACAAGGAGGTGTATCTGTACTCCCAGTTCGAGGTGGCCGACGCACGCCGGGTATTCGCCGTCTTCGACCAGCCCGACCTGAAGGCGACGTTCTCGTTCACGGTCACGGCGCCGTCGCACTGGCAGGTGGTCTCCAACTCCCCGACCCCGCAACCGGTCGAGGTGGGGCCGGGTGCGGTGCCGGGCAGCTCGAGCTGGCGGTTCGCCCCCACCCCGCGGCTCGCGCCGTACGTCACCGCCATCGTCGCGGGCCCCTACCACGTGGAGCGAGGCGAGCTGACCAGCCGCGACGGGCGCGTCATCCCGCTCGGTGTGTTCTGCCGCGCCTCCCTCGCGGAGCACCTGGACGCCGACAACGTCATGGACGTCACCCGGCGCGGCTTCGAGTACTTCGAGCGGGTCTTCGACGTGACCTACCCGTTCGAGAAGTACGACCAGCTGTTCGTCCCCGAGTTCAACGCCGGTGCGATGGAGAACGCCGGTGCGGTGACGTTCGTGGAGTCGTACGTCTTCCGGTCCAAGGTGCCGGAGGCGGTCATCGAGCGCCGGGCGCTCACGATCCTGCACGAGCTGGCGCACATGTGGTTCGGCGACCTGGTCACCATGCGATGGTGGGACGACCTGTGGCTGAACGAGTCGTTCGCCGAGTACGCGTCCACCGTGTGCCTCGCCGAGGCCACCCGCTGGACGTCGGCCTGGACCACCTTCTCGAGCATGGAGAAGTCGTGGGCCTACCGGCAGGACCAGCTGCCCTCCACCCACCCGGTGGTCGCCGACATGGTGGACCTCGAGGCCGTCGAGGTGAACTTCGACGGCATCACGTACGCCAAGGGCGCGAGCGTGCTGCGTCAGCTCGTCGCCTACGTCGGGCGCGACCACTTCGACGAGGGGCTGCGCCGGTACTTCCAGCAGCACGCCTGGGGCAACACCGAGCTGGGTGACCTGCTCGCCGAGCTCGAGGCGACGTCCGGCCGTGACCTGCGCGCGTGGTCACGCGTGTGGCTCGAGCGGGCCGGCGTCACGACGCTACGCCCGGTGCTCGAGGTCGACCACGCCGGCACCATCACGAATCTGGCCGTCCGGCAGGAGGTCCCGAACGAGCACCCCACCCACCGGCCGCACCGCCTGGCCATCGGCTGCTACGACCTGGTCGACGGCGTCATGACCCGCACCCGGCAGGTGGAGCTCGACGTCGACGGCGAGCTCACCCCGGTGCCCGAGCTGGCCGGCGCGCCGCGCCCTGACCTGCTGCTCGTCAACGACGACGACCTCGCCTACGCGAAGGTCCGGCTCGACGAGACGTCGATGGCGACGGCCGTGGCACGGCTCGACGCGTTCGCCGACTCCCTGCCCCGCACCCTGATCTGGGGCGCGGCCTGGGACATGACCCGGGACGCCGAGCTGGCCGGGCGCGACTTCGTCGACCTCGTGCTCGGCAACGTCGCCGCCGAGACGGACTCCTCGGTCGTGCTGGTGCTGCTGCGCCAGCTGACCACGACGATCCGGCTCTATGTGGCCCCCGAGCACCGGGACGCCGTGGCGAGGTCCGCGGCCGACCGGCTGCTCGCACTCGCCCGCCAGGCGCAGGCGGGCAGCGACACCCAGCTCCAGCTGGTGAAGGCGTTCGCGGCGCACGCTGTCTCGGGCAAGCATCTGGACGCCGTCTCGGCGTTCCTGTCCGGTGACGAGCAGCTGGACGGGCTCACGATCGACACCGACCTGCGGTGGGAGCTGCTCAGCTCCCTCGTCGTCGGTGGGCGCGCCGCGGACGAGGAGATCGACCGCGAGCTGGAGCGGGACGACACCGCGGCGGGCCGTCGTGCCGCGGCTGCCGCCCGCGCGGCGGTGCCGACCGAGGAGGCGAAGCGCCGCGCGTGGGCGTCGGTGGTCGAGTCCGATGACCTGCCCAACGCCGTCCAGGCCTCGGTGATCGCCGGTTTCGGTCGCGTGCACGACACGTCGCTGCTCGAGCCGTTCGTGGAGCCGTACTTCGCGGCGCTGCCGCAGGTGTGGGCGACCCGCACCAACGAGATGGCGCAGCAGATCGTGGTCGGCCTCTACCCGACGCTGCTCGCCGACGAGCAGACGGTCGAGCGCACGGACGCCTTCCTCGCCACGTTGAACGGGGACACCACCGGCCTGCGGCGTCTCACCCTGGAGAACAGGGACGGCGTGCTGCGCGCGCTGCGTGCCCAGGCCCGGGACCGTACCGCTCACTAACGCCGACAACGCCGACAGCGCCCGCATGCAGACGTTCCTGCCGTTCCCGGACTTCGAGCAGTCCGCCCGGGTGCTGGACGACCGCAGGCTCGGCAAGCAGCGGGTGGAGTGCATCCAGATCGTGCGTGCGTTGACACGGCCGGACTACGGGTGGCGCAACCACCCGGCCGTCCTGATGTGGAAGGGCTACGAGGAGGCGCTCGGGCGCTACGCGTTCACCATGTGCGAGGTGTGGACGGAGCGCGGCCGGGCAGACACGTGCGCCGCCACCCTGACCACCGACCTTCGGGCGGCCGGGGTCAGCACCGTCCGCAGCCAGGACGAGCTCGCGCGCGCCGGGGCGCTACCACCCTGGCTGGGTGACGAGTCGTTCCACCGCAGCCACCAGTCGTCACTGCTGCGCAAGGACCCGGAGCACTACGGCGAGCAGTTTCCCGGCGTCCCACCGGACCTCGAGTACGTGTGGCCGGTGCGAAAGGCCAAGGCAACCAAAGGAAAACGAGCCGCGAGCAAGAAGGTCAGCGACGAGGCGTGATCGCCTCGGTGAGCGACCGCACCCGCGGCCGCGTGCGCAGCTCCTCGATCAGCACCGGCACGCCGGAACCGTCGGCCAGGGGCACCCGCCAGTTCGGATACTCGTTGTAGGTCCCCGGCTGGTTCTGGGTGCGCCGCTCCCCCACCGCGTCGGTGAGGGCCATGCCGAGCAGGCGTGACGGCGTCCAGGTCAGGAACCGGTGCAGCGCCTCGACGGTCTCGCGCTCGGTCGCGTTCTCCGGCAGCAACGAGAGCTCCCGCAACAACCGCAGCACGGCCTCGCGGTCCGCCTCGTCGGCAGCCGTCTCCTCCTCGACCGGGCGCGTGAGCACCCCCAGCCGCTCCCGCAGGTCGATGTGCTCGCCGGCCAAGTAGCCGGCGGACGGCGGCATGTCGTGAGTCGTCACGGTGGCGAGGCACAGCTCGCGCCAGCGTTCGGGACGCAACGGGACGCCGCCGCTGTCCTTCTCGAACCACAGCACGGACGTGCCCAGCACGCCGCGCTCCACCAGGTAATCCCGCACCCACGGCTCGACGGTGCCGAGGTCCTCGCCGACCACGACCGCCCCGGCGCGCTGCGCCTCCAGGCAGAGGATGCCGACGAGCGCCTCGTGGTCGTACCGCACGTAGGTGCCCTCGGCCGGTGACATGCCGTCCGGCACCCACCACAGCCGGAACAGCCCGATGATGTGGTCGATGCGGATGCCACCCGCGTGCCGCAGCACCGTCCGCAGCATGTCCCGGTACGGCGCGTACCCCAGCTCCGCCAGCGTGCCCGGCCGCCACGGCGGCTGGCTCCAGTCCTGTCCCTGCTGGTTGTACGCGTCCGGGGGCGCACCGACCGTCACCCCGCGGGCGAGCGCTTCGCCCAGCGCCCAGGCGTCCGCGCCGTCGGGGTGCACACCGACCGCGAGGTCGTGCATGACCCCGTAGGCCATACCGGCGTCCCGCGCCACCCGCTGCGCGGTCGCGAGCTGCTCGTCGGCCACCCACTGCAGCCAGCAGTGCAGGTCGATGCGCTCAGCCAGCTCCACACGCGCCCGCTGCAGCTCCTGCGAGGAGTGGTCGTGCGCCCACGCCGGCCACTTCGACGGCGGCAGCCCGAACCGCTCCGCCAGGGCGCACCAGGTGGCGAAGTCGACCAAGCCCTGTCCCTCACGGACCTTGAAGGCGTCGAAGGCGGCCTGGCGACCGGGGCTGCGCGGTGCGGTCCACACGGTCTCGAGCGCTGACAGCTTCGCCGCCCACACGGCGTCCCGGTCCAGCTCGCGGGGTTGGGTGACGGTCGCCCGCAACGGTTCGGCCTGCCACTCCAGCAGCGCCCGGTCCGTCGAGGGCAGGTAGGCCACCTCGCGGATGTCCTCGACCCGGATGTAGATGGGGTTCACGAACCGGCGGGTGGTCGGCAGGTACGGCGACGGCTCCATCGGCGGGATCGGCTCGGCTGCGTGCAACGGGTTCACCAGGACGAAGTCGGCACCGAGATCGCGAGCGCCGAGACTGGACAGCTCGGCGAGGTCCGCCAGGTCTCCCATCCCCCAGGACTCACGCGAGCACACTGAGTACAGCTGCACCATCAGCCCCCACCGCTGCTGGTCGAGCGCCGTCGGCCGATCGAGGACGGCGGGGACGACGACAAGCACGCAGGTGCCCTCCGTTGAGTCCGAACGGGCTCGCAGCGTGTGCCAGCCGAGCGGCAGGTCGTCGGGGACGACGAAGGTCGCCTCCCCCACCAGCTGGCCGTCGACGCGCCGCGGCTCGACCCAGTGGTCCTGCTGGGCCAGGTCACGGCGGCCGCCGTCCTCCAGCTCCACCCGGACGACCACGGTCTCGCCGTGCGGCACGTGGACCGGCACCCAGGGCGACTGCCCGGCGCGCACCACCACGGTGGGCGGCAGCATCCGACGCCAGGGGGCGTCGTCCGCAGCTGTGAGGGACTCGCGCACCTGCTGCTCGCCCGCCGCCTGCACGCCGAGGGCGGCGAGCACCGCGACGACCGTGGCGGCGGGAATGCGGCGTTGCCTGCCCTGCCAGTCCCAGAACTCGGTGGCCACCCCGTACCTGCGGGCCAGCTCCGCCAGATCCTCGGGCAGTGCGGGCGACGGCGTCACCTGGTCGTCGCTGTGGGTCACGGCGCCCGATACTGCCAGAGCGGCGGTGGGCGCACCCGGCGACGCACCGCCGCCCGGACGTGCCCGGCGACGCTCCTAGGGTGAGGGCATGACCGACGCGACGTCCTCGCCGTACCCGGCCGCAACCCGCCTGTCCCTGGTCGAGCAGCTGCCGGAGGGCTGCCCGGCCGACGTGACGACGTCCGTCGCCGATCCCTACCGGTGGCTGGAGGACGCCGACGCCGAGGCGACCGAGGCGTGGACCCGGGAGCAGGACGACCTGTTCGGGCAGGAGCGG
>JASBSH010000318.1 GCA_030149025.1 Actinomycetales bacterium
CGCCGCTCACCGGCCAACCACCGGCCAACCACTTGGGGTGGTCCTCACGCCACCCCGACCTCGGTCAGCTGGACCCGCCACTTGCCGTCGTTCTCGGGCAGCTTCGTGAACCAGATGACCACGTACTTCGTCTCCACCGGCTCCTTGAGCTTCACCTCGACCGACTCCCCGGTCACCGAGCCCGTGCCGATCACCGTGGACCCGCCCAGGCCGATGCCCGGCGCGCTCCGCAGCTCGAAGGCTCCGCCGCTGCCGCGGAAGCCGAGGGTGACGGTGCTGACCGTCGACTTCTCGGCCAGCTCGACGACGACGCCCACGCCCTCCTTGAGCCCGCCGAAGTCCTCCGTCTTGTAGGTGCTCGACGGCCACCACGTCCCCGTGTCGCCGTCGATCGCATCCTGAACCCTGCTGTCGTTCTCGCCGTCGCCGCCCTGCGGGTCCAGCGTGGAGATCCCGGCGATCTCCGGTACCGGCCCGGTCGGCTCGGACGTCGGCGACTCGGTCGGCGTGCTCGTCTGCGGCGGGCTCGTGGTCGCGCCGCTCGCGGTCGGGGACGGCGCCGAGGCAGTCTCCGTGTCCCCTCGCTTCCCGATCCCCGCAAGTGAGTTGACGGCGAGCACGAGGCCCACGATCACCAGCAGCGCGACGGCGCCGAGGATCAGCTTCTGGACGTTGGTCGCACCGCGCGGGGGGTCGGCGTACTCGCCGGTGCCGATCGCCTGGGCGAACGTGACGTCGTCCCCGCCGCTTCCGCGATCCCCGTCACCGCCGGCACCACCGTCCCGCAGGTCGCTGCCGGCAAGAGGTGGCGGAGGGGTGAAACGGGCAGCCGGGCGGCCGGGAGCGTGCACCGGGAACCGTCCCGCGGGCCGCATCGTCTCGCCGGCCTGCTGACCGGCCTGCGTGTCGTCGTCCACGTTGCCGGTGGCGGCCGCCACGCTCCGGTCCTTACCCCACGGAGCGAGCTGGTCGGCGAGCTCCCCGGGGGTGCGCGGACCATCCTCGTGCGGCCCGAAGGTGACCGCGCACAGCGTGTCAAGGTCGTTCGGGACGCCGGCGACGAGGTCGGCCGGCGGGATCGGCTGCTCGGCGACGACCGGGGCGGGGTCGATGCCCGGCACCGTGGTGCCGGCGACGGGCCAGCGGCTGGTCAACCCGGCGTAGAGCACACCGACCAGGGCGACGGCGTCCTGCCGGGCCGCGGTGACGTCGTCCACGTCCGGGATGCCGGCGGCCGCGGCGTCCACGGCCAGGCCGGCGACCTTGACCTTGCCGTCCGGGGTGCGCAGCAGGCTGTGGGGCGTCAGGCACCGGTGGTGCAGGCCGGCCCGGCGGGCGCGCTCGAGGGCCTGGGCCGCCTCACCCACCACCGCCCGAAGCTCATCGGCGCGCATCCTGCCGCGCTCGCGAAGCGCCGTCGCGAGCGACTCGCCCGCCACGTACTCGGAAATGACGTAGGTGACGGTGCCGGCGGCGTCCTCGGTGCCGGCGTCGAGCACCCGCAGCAGCCGCGGGTCCTCCACCATCGCCGCGCGGCGGGCGGCGTCGAGGGTCTCCTCGGCGGTGTCGCCGCGGACCACCCGCACACCCACCTCACGTTCGAGGGTGGTGTCGAAGCCACGCCAGAACGACGAGCGGTCGTCGCTCTGCAGCCTCTCGTCGAGCCGGTAGCGGTCGTTCAGGGTCGTCCCAGTCACCACGGCGTCCACGGCCACATGCTAGGTGGCAAGCGATGATCAGCCGGTGGGACGCACCGCGCGGGTGGGCACGGGCGCGCCTGGCCGAGGGGTTCAGGTCAGGTCCTTCCCCGTGCCTGCGGCCGAGACCTCCGCCCAGTCGTCGATCCACTTGATGTACCGGAGCACGAGCGTCGCGGCGGTGCGTTGCACGACCACAGTGACCGTGCCGTCCGGCTGGGCCTTGAAGGTCGCCGGCGGCACCTGGTTGAGCGGGTCGGCCTCGATCGCGGTGGAGACCGCCGTGTCGTAGGCCGCCTGCACGTTGCGGGTCTGCTGGAACGTCCGGCTCGCCTCCCGCGCGGCCGCCGCGGCCTGGTCCTCCACCGACAGCCGGGCGGTGGCGATCGAGATGCCGTCGAAGGCGACGAGCCCTGCTGCCGAAAGCGCCACGACGAGCTTCGTCAGCCAGCCCAGGACGATGCCGCCGGTGTCACGGCTCGGCCAGCGGCGAAGAGGCTCCACCCTGGCTAGGTCGGGACCCGCCGCAACGAACTTGAGCGCAAGCTCGATGGTCACCCCGTTCGGTTCGCACTCTGCATCCCCGGTACGCCGCGGTGCTCAAGCCTGTTTGTCCACCGAATCGTCGGTGGGTCGGGGCAGACTCGGGAGCATGAAGATCATCCGGTCGGCACTCAAACACGGGTGTACTCCTGCCGACATCGCCCATGCCGTCTCCAGCGCATGGCAGCGCATCCAGGTGGGGGAGGATCCGGATAGGTGGCTCTACGTCGGCGTCGATGGCTCCGCCAGGCCGCTGGAGATCGTCACCGTCGAGAGGGAAGATGGGACGGAGTTCGTCATCCACGCCATGAGGTTGCGCAAGAAGTACTACCCGAAAGGAGGCCGCTCATGAGTTTTGAGATTGTGGACCACGTGCCTGGGCTCCGCGACGAAGACGTAGCCGCGATGGCCACGGAGGCCGAGTCCGGGTACGACCTCACGGGCCGCGAGGCACAACCGAACCCCCACTTCCAGCGCCTCCAACTCGTGCCCACTGACCTGCTCGAGGCCATCGATAAGCGTGCACGGAAGGATGGGCAGTCGCCGGAGGCAGTAGTGCGTCGGGCCTTGGCCATCTACCTGGACAGCGCCTGACAGCGGCCCTTCTCCATTCGGCCACCTTGAGCGTCAGCGCCGCCGCAACCGCCGCAGCAGCGGCGCGAGGGCGTCGTCCAGCTCCTGCACGCGCATGACCCGCAAGGCGACGACGTACACGCCGACCACCACCGCGCCGCCGACGACAGTGGTCAGCGCAGCCCCCGCACGGCCGGACCAGGTGACGTCGCTCAGCGCGAGCGTCACCAGCCAACCCGCCACACCGGCCATGACGCCCCCGACCAGCAGCCGCACATGCGTGCGCAGCACCCGGGAGCCGTCCAGCGAGCCGAGCCGGCGGCGCAGCAGCACCAGTGAGGTGACGGCCGCGGCGATGTGGCCGAGGCTCAGCGACAGCCCGACGCCCACCACGATCTGCTGGGTGGGCAACCACCACAGCGACGCCATGTTGCCGGCGGCCATCAGCACGAACCCCGGGACCTGGGCCAGGAACGGGGTCTTGGCGTCCTCGAAGGCGTAGTAGACACGCTGCAGCAGGTAGCTGGCGCTGAATGCCAGCAGCCCCAGCGACATCGCTGCCGCTACCCGGCCGAGTGCCTGCCCCTGCACGGCGGGCCCGGGCGTCATGGTCCAGCCGATCGGGCCCTGCAGCACCACGAGGCCGACCGTGGCCAGGACCGAGACCATGCCCACCATCCGAAGCCCGAGGGACAGGTCGCTGCGGACACCGGCGAGGTCCCCCGAACCGGCCGCGTGGCTCATCCGCGTGAACAGCGCGGTCACCAGCGACACCGCTACGAGCGAGTGGGGCAGCATGAACAGCAGGTACGCGTTGCTGTAGGCCGCGTTGCCCGGTGTCCCGGCGATAAACATGTGGTCGCCGGTCTCCTCCGCCAGCGCGCTCGCGGCCGCTGCGACCCGGGACGTGATCACGAAGACGAGCTGGCCGGCCGCCACGGCCGCGAACGTCCAGCCGGCGACCCGCCGGGCGCTGCCCAGCCCGACGCCGCGGAAGCCCCAACGGGGGGTGAAGGTGAAGCCGATCTTCCGCAGCGACGGAACCAGGACCAAGGCCTGAGCGACCACGCCGAGGGTCGCCGAGCCCGCGACCAGGGCGATCATCTCGGGGGTCCAGTCACTGACCCTGTGCTCGCCGTTGGAGCCGCGGCCGAACAGAACGATGAACGCGACCAGGCCGGCGATCCCGACGACGTTGCTTGCCACCGGGGCCCACATGTACGGCCCGAAGCTGCCCCTCGCGTTGAGCACCTGCCCGAGCACCGTGTACAGCCCGTAGAAGAAGACCTGCGGAAGGGAGATGTATGCGAACGCGGTGGCGAGCGCGATCTGCTCGACCGGCCACTTCTCGCTGGCGTAGACCCGGGTGAGCAGCGGGGCCGCCACCGTCACGGCCACGGTGAGCACCAGCATCAACCCGAGCGTGAGGGTGAGCAGTCGGTCCAGGAAATCCTTGCCGCCGTCCTCACGCTTGGTGGCCCGCACGATCTGCGGCACGAGGACGGCGTTCAGCACGCCGCCGGCGATGAGCATGTACAGGATGTTCGGCACCTTGTTGGCGATGTCGAACGCGTTCGCGGCCGGGAAGTTCTGACCGATCGCCGCCACCAGGACGACGGCACGCACGAACCCGAGGACGCGCGACACGGCGGTGCCCGTGGCCATCACCGCGCTGGACCGCAGGAGGCTGTCCGCCCTCACCGTTCGCTCCTTCGGGTCAACCTGCTGCGCTTCGCCGGGGGTTCGCGCCCGGCGGGCCCATCCCCGGCACCACCGGCGGTGGAGGTGTGCGTGCCGAGGTCGGGGCTCAGCAGCTCGCGCTGGCGCCGGCCCTGGCGGATACCCCGGACGACGCCCACGACCAGCACCAGGCCCACCACGGCCCCGAGGACCAGGGTGCCCCATGTCTCCCAGTCGGCCCGTACCCGCACCGTCATCGTCACGGCGTCGCCGATCGGCTCACCGCCGGGGGTGAGCAGCTGGACCACGACGTCGGTGTTGCCGTTCGCCACCGCCCGCACAGGCACCGTCAGGCGCCGCTGGGAGCTCGCCGGCACGCTGACCAGCGGTGAACCTGGGACCACGAGCCGCTGGGTGGTTGCCCGCAGGCTGACCTGCACCTGCGCCTTCTGCGGCAGCGTGTTCTCGACGGTGACCGGCAGCTGCACCTGGGAGGACACCACGGTGAGGTCGCTGCCCTGGAGCACCCGTAGCCCGTTCGCGTCGGCCTGCGCCTGCCTTCTGAAGCGGTCGATCTCCTTGCGCCACTCATCCAGCCGCCCCCGCCACCCCGTTGCGCTCGCGGCGACCGCCGACCGTTCTGCCGCCGCGACCATCGGCTGCGGGTCGGCGAGCACCGTCGCGGTGACCCGCTGCCTCGCCAGGGCCTCAGCCACCGCCTGCAGGCCGGCGGCCGGCAGCTCCGCGCGCCGGTCGGCGGCCGGGTAGCGTAGGGGCGCGCGCTCGACGTCCGGCGGCGGGGTCCGCACGAGGTCACCGAGGGGGGTCGCCTGCGTCCACGGCGCCGCAGTCAGTGCCTGGACGGCGGCCACGGCGGCTTTCGCGTCCGGCGCCCAGTCGCGTGGGGCGGCGACCAGGATGTGGCGCGGGTCGAACGGCCTCTCCAGGGTGATGGCGGCGGTCTCGGCCAGCAGCCGCTGGACCACCCCCGCTGCGCCGGTTGCCTCCGTCGACGGCGGGCCCGCTGTGCCCGATCCGGTGTTCGGCGTGGTGCTCGACCTGGTGCCTCCGCCGGCCCCAACCGCCTCATCGATGCCCAACGAGGCCAGTGTGGCGGACAGCGGCGTGTCCACCAGCAGGCCGGACAGCGTCCGGGACCCGGCCTCGATCGTGCTCCGGCCGGTGACGGTGATGCCCAGCCGGGCAGCCGGCGGGTGCGCGCCGCCGCTCAGCACGACGCTGCGGCGTCCCGCCGATACGAGCATCTGCACGGCGTCGGTGTCCAGGCTCCCGGACGCCGGCCACGCGATGTCAGTGCGTCCCGGCAGCCGGAGCAGCTGCTGGACGGTGTCCCGGCCCTGCTGCTCGGCCAGCTCGTACAGGCCCTGCTGTCCGGCGTGGGCGAGCGCGTTCAGGTCCGGGTCGCCGTAGGGGAGCGTGATGACCTCCTGTCCCTGCGCCGCGGCGGCGAGATCCTCCTGCCAGCGGGCGAGCTCCTTGCTGGCCTGCTGGCGGGGGCCGGGCGGCTCAGTGGCGTTCCCGCTCTGCTCGCCGGACGTGGCCGTGCCCCCCGCCGGAGGTGACGGTTCTGATCCGGCCTGCGTGGCGCCGTCCGGTGAGGGCTCCTCCTCCAGCAGGGCGGGGTCGAGCGCCCAGGTCACGCCGGGCACGGACGCGGCCGCGAGCACGTTGCGCAGCCGGCCGCCGTCGGCGATCTGGTCCCGGACCCGGTTCTGGGGCAGGCGACCGCTTCCCACCGCCGGGGGACCGTCGCTCAGCGGGACCAGGACGGTGACCTTCGTGGGCAGGAAGCCACCCGGGCTGCCCATCCAGATCAGGAAGCTGCGGGTGACGGCGTACGGGGCGCCCGCGCCGTCCACGGCCTCGACCGCCAGGCCGCGCGGACCCCACGCGTCCCTGTTCTTCGGCAGCTGCAGGTCGGCGGCGGGGACGGTGAGGTCCACCGCCCGCTTGGCCCCGGCGGGCAGGGGGTCCGGCAGCGGCACGGTCCGGACGACGTCGCCCGGCGCGGTCTGGCCGGTCACCCAGTCGTTGAGAGCCGCCCGGTCCGAGGAGCGGGTGCTCCTCACCCACAGGCGCAGGCTCACGTCGGTCAACGGGTCCGGGGTGTCGTTGGCGACGACGGCGCGCACGCTGAGCGTGTCCGCCGGCGTGAGGACGGCGGGGGCGACGTTCTCGAGCGTGATGTCGACGCCCGGGGACCGGGTGCCCGGGGACGGCTCCGTCCGCGCCGCGGTGGCGGGGAGTGCGCCGACCGTGCTGAGCAGTGCGAGGAACGCGACGAGCAGCGCGCGGCGGACGCGGGTCACGAGGTGCCTGTGAGCAGGTCCTGGGCGGCCCGGGCGATCCGCCGCTCGTTGCCGAAGGCGAGAAGGGAGTCCAGCTCGGTCAGGGGGACCCATGCCACGTCGACCGCTTCCGCGTCGGGGTCGCCCTCCACGGTCAGGTGGCCGCCGGTCGCCTCGAGGAGGTAGTGGTGCACGGTCTTGTGGATGCGCCGGCCCTCGGCGTTGAACCAGTAGTCGATGGTGCCGAGGCTGCGCAGGACCCGTCCGCGGATGCCGGTCTCCTCCTCGATCTCCCGGACCGCGGCCTCCTCGGGTGTCTCGGCGCCCTCGAGGTGGCCCTTCGGCAGGCACCACTCCACCCGGCCGGCCCGGTTGATGCGGGCGATCACGGCCGCGTGCGGGGCGCCGTCCAGGTTCTCGATGACCAGACCGCCGGCCGAGGTCTCCTCGACCGGCGGGGGCACCGGCGGAGGTTTCGGGACCGGTCTTTCCGCCCTCGCCGCGCCGGTGGCGCGGGGACGACGAGGCAGGGCCACCATGCCGGTCACTGTAATCACGCCTTCTGGCAGGCTTGACCGACGTGCCGACCCACCCCACGTCCCACAGCCGTGCCTGCACGAGCAGCACCGCCTCCGCAGTGCTGGACGCGGTCCGGGACCAGGTCCTGCGTGAGCTGGCCGACTATGCACCGGCCGCCGTGGAGCTGGGGGAGCGGTTCGCGGCGGCCGGGCACGAGCTGTCACTGGTCGGTGGCCCGGTCCGCGACGCCTTCCTCGGTCGCCTGACGACCGGCGGCAGGGCCGACATCGACCTGGACCTCACGACCGACGCGCACCCCGACCGGACGCTCGAGCTGATCTCCGGCTGGGCGGACACGCACTGGGAGATCGGCCGGCAGTTCGGGACGATCGGGCTGCGCAAGGGCCGGTTCACGATCGAGATCACCACCTACCGGGCCGAGGCGTACGACCCGGACTCGCGCAAGCCACGCGTGTCCTTCGGTGACTCGCTGGAGGTGGACCTGGGCCGTCGCGACTTCACGATCAACGCCATGGCCGTGCGGCTGCCGAACCTGGAGCTGGTCGACCCGTACGGCGGGCTGGCCGACCTGGCGACGACGACGCTGCGCACGCCCGGGACGCCGGAGGAGTCGTTCGGTGACGACCCGCTGCGGATGATGCGTGCGGCACGGTTCGCCTCCCAGCTCGGGGTGACGGTCGCCCCCGAGGTGCGGGCGGCGATGTCCGCGATGGCCGAGCGCATCTCGATCGTGTCCGCGGAGCGCGTGCGCGTCGAGCTGGAGAAGCTCGTGCTCGGGACGTACGCACGGGCGGGTCTGACGCTGCTGGTGGAGTCGGGCCTGGCCGACCAGGTGCTGCCGGAGCTGCCCGCGCTCAAGCTGGAGATCGACGAGCACCACCGGCACAAGGACGTGTACGAGCACACGCTGACGGTGCTGGAGCAGGCGATCGCGCTGGAGGACCCGCCGGGGGCCGAGGGTGACGACGTCGTCGTGGGGCCGGACTTCGTGCTGCGCTTCGCCGCCCTCATGCACGACGTCGGCAAGCCGGCGACCCGCCGCTTCGAGCCGGGCGGGGGCGTGAGCTTCCACCACCACGAGGTGGTCGGGGCGAAGCTCACCGCCAAGCGGATGAAGGCGCTGCGGTTCGACTCGGCCACCACCAAGGCCGTCGCGCGCCTGGTCGAGCTGCACCTGCGCTTCCACGGCTACGGCGAGGGGCAGTGGACCGACTCCGCGGTGCGCCGCTACGTCACGGACGCCGGCCCCCTGCTGCCTCGGCTGCACCGGCTCACCCGGGCCGACAGCACCACGCGCAACAAGCGGAAGGCCGCTCGCCTCGCCGCCTCCTATGACGACCTGGAGGCGCGGATCGAGCGGTTGCGGTCCGAGGAGGAGCTCGCGGCGATCCGGCCGGACCTCGACGGGGCGCAGATCATGGCCGAGCTGGGGATCAAGCCGGGGCCGCTCGTCGGGCGCGCGTACAAGCACCTGCTCGCGCTGCGGATGGAGCACGGGCCGCTCGGTGAGGAGCGTGCCCGTGACGAGCTGCTCACGTGGTGGGCCGAGCAACCGGAGAACAACTCCCCTTCGCGGTGATCATGAAAACCCGGTTCACCTGGCCGATGCGGCTCAGCCCTTGACGGCACCGAGGGTGAACCCGGCCACCAGGCGGTTGAGGAACAGGTTGAACACGAACGCGACCGGCACCGCCACCAGGACGGTCGCGGCCTGAAGCGACTGCCAGAAGAAGACGTCCCCGCGGATCAGCTCGGTGGGCACCCCCGTGCTCAACGTCTTCTGCGAGCTGGGTGAGATGAACGCCAGCGCGTAGATGAACTCGCTCGCGGTGAGGGTGAACGCGAAGACCACCACGGCGACGATCCCGGGGACGAGCAGCGGCAGCACGGTCCGGACGAAGGCGCCGAGCCGGCTGTACCCGTCGACCATCGCCTGCTCCTCGATGTCGCGAGGCAGTGTCTTGAGGAAGCCGATGAGCAGCCACACCGACACGGGGATGGTGATGGTCGGGTACACCAGGACCAGGCTCCAGGCCGAGTCCTGCAGACCCACGGTCACCACCAGCCGGGACAGGGACAGGAACAGCAGGGACGGCGGCACGAGGTACACGAAGAAGATCGCGATACCCATCCACCCCGACCAGGGTCGGTCGAGGCGGGCGATGGAGTAGGCCGCGGGCAGCCCGAGCACGAGGGTGATCAGGACGACGAGCAGCCCCACCCAGAGCGTGTTCCACACGAAGGTGCCGAAGTCGGTCTGTTGGAACAGGTACAGCAGGTGGTCGGCTGTGGGTGGCTTGTTGAAGATGAATGGGTTGTTGTCCGCGTTGTACAGGTCGGAGTTGAGCTTGAAGGCGGTGACCGCGCTCCAGATGAACGGGCTGGCGGACAGCAGGGCCGCGACGACCGCTGCCACGTAGACGAAGACGCGACCAGCCACGTGCCGCAAGCGGTAGCGCCGACGCAACCTGTCGGCGTCCCGGTCACTGAGCGGCGGCGCCGGTGCAGGCACGGTGCTTTCGGTGGCCAGGCGTGTCATGTGATCTCCATCCGCCGGACCGCGCGGAGGATCAGCACCGCCGCGGCGAGCAGCAGCGGGAAGAGGAACAACGCGATGGCGGCGCCCTGCGCGACGTCGCCGCCCTCGATGCCGCGGATGAAGGCCCAGCTCGCGAGGACCTGGGTGGAGTTGGTCGGCCCACCGCGGGTGAGGACGTAGACCACGGTCATGTCGGTGAAGGTCAGGATCGCACCGAACAGGCCGGCTACGCCGATGACGGGGAGCGTGAGCGGGATCGTCACCTCGAACATGCGGCGCCAGAAGCCGGCCCCGTCGACACGGGCAGCCTCGTTGATGTCCTGGGGGACGGCGAGGAGGCCGGCCATCATGATCACCGCGGCCAGCGGCGTCAGACGCCAGACGTGGACGGCGATGACCGACGCCATCGCGAGCTTGGGCTGCCCGAGCCAGTACATATTGCCCTGGATGACACCCGCGTTGCGAAGCAGCCAGTCGATCGGGCTGTAGATCGAGTCCAGCAGCCAGAGCCACGAAACGGTGGACAGCGCAACGGGAGTGGTCCAGGGGAGCAGGACGAGGAAGCGGACGACCCACTTGCCCCGGAAGTCGGCCACCAGGATGTTCGCGAGGACCTTTCCGAGCACGATGATCAGGGCCATCGAGATACCGGTGAAGATCAGCGTGTTCCACAGCGATCGCCAGAAGACCGGGTCGGCGAAGGCACGGCGGAACGCGGCCAGGCCCGCCCAGTCGTAGGACGGGTCCCCGGCCGTGACGTCCGAGAGCGAGAACGCGATCGCCAGGAAGAACGGCACCGCCACCAGCGCGATGATGTAGACCACGGAGGGCAGCAGGAAGATCCACGCCAGGGCGCTCTCGGAGTCGGTCACCCGGCCCCGGCGACCTCCTTTGACCCGGCTGGTATCCGCAGCGCCCGCCCGCGGTGGGGAGGCGATGGTGTGCGCCATGGCTCAGCTCCCCACCGGCAGCGGCTCGCGACCCAGTCCCGAGTCGGCGTCGAAGAACCGCAGTCGCTCCGGTGCGATGGCGAAGTCATGTGTCTCACCGCTGCTGATCGGGGTCGTCACGGTGGACGGGAGCCGTGCGATCACGCGGGTGGGCTCGCCCAGTCGCGTGACGGTGCCGTACACGTGCCGGTCACCGGACAGGTACTCCACGCGGTCCACAGCGAACGGCATCGTGGTGCGGTCCTGGGGGGACACGTTCTCGATCGGGAGGAAGTGCTAGGGACGGAACCCGACCAGCGCGCCGTCCCGCGGCACGAGGTTCATCGGCGGTGACCCGATGAAGGTCGCCACGAAGGTGTCGGCGGGGTCGTCGTAGATGTCGACCGGGCGGCCGACCTGACGCACCCGGCCCTGGTCCAGGACGGCGATCCGGTCGCCCAGTCCCATGGCCTCGACCTGGTCGTGGGTGACGTAGATCGTCGTGCGGGACACCGTCTGCTGGAAGCGTTTCAGCTCGTCGCGGGCACTCGCGCGAAGCTTGGAGTCCAGGTTGGAGAGCGGTTCGTCGAGGAGGAAGACCTGCGGTTCGCGCACGAGCGCCCGGGCGAGAGCGACGCGTTGCCGCTCCCCTCCGGAGAGCTGGCGCGGCTTGCGGTTGAGCAAGGGTGTGATGCCGAGAAGCTCTGCCGCCCAACGGGCTTTGCGCTCACGCTCGTCCTTGTCGATGCGCTCCGCACGCAGGGGGAAGACGATGTTGCCCAGCACCGTCTTGTGCGGGTAGAGGGCGTAGCTCTGGAACACCATGGCGATCTGCCGTGCTCTCGGTGGCAGGCCGTTCACCACGTGCCCGCCGATCAGCACGTCGCCGGACGTCGGCGCCTCCAGTCCGGCGATCGTCCGCAGGAGAGTCGTTTTGCCGCATCCCGACGGACCGAGCAGGACGAGGTACTCACCCTCCGCGACGTCGAGGGTTATCCCGTTGATGGCGTGGACGTCGCCGCCATCGAACTCCTTGCGGAGATCCCTCACCGCGACGACGGCCATCGCCTGGCTCCCCTCTGCTCCAGCGGCGGGTCAGCCTCCGACCAGGCCGCGCGAGCGCCACTTGTCGAAGATGTTCTTGATCTCCTTCTCGGCCTGGCCCACCGTCTGCTGCGGCGTCTGCTGGCCGCGGGCCGCACGGGCGAACATGTTCGGGATGACGAAGGTGCCGAACACCTCACCGATGGCGGTGTTGGACGGACCGGGGTGGCCGATGTTGGTGCTCCAGTCGCGCGCCTTGGACAGGAAGGCGAGCTTGTCGGAGGGCTTCGACCCGAAGGGGTCGTTCGCCAGCCACCCGTCGAGCTGCGGTACCAGCTTGTCCCACGCGGGGAAGTCGTACAGCTGCGAGTGGTACGTCGCAGAGGCGAAGTTCTCCGTGTAGTGGAGCAGGAACTCCTTTGCGGCGTCGGCGTTCGTGGCGAAGCTCGGGACGATCCAGTTGTACATCACGTGCTGGGCGGCGAGTGCCGTCTTCGGCCCCTTGAGCGCAGGCACGAAGTATACGTCGCCCGCTACGTCCGGGCTGGCGACCTGCGCGGTGCGGTACGCCGAGATCGAGTTGAGGATGTACGACAGCTTGCCGGCGATCAGGCCCTGGTTGTTCGAGGCGGCGTTCCAGGAGAAGACCTCGTTGGTCATCGTCTGCTGGAACAGCCTGGTCATGAACTCGACCGCGGCGATGGTCTCCGGCGAGTTGACGACCACCTGTTCCTGCTCGTTCTGGATCGCACCACCGAAGGACCACAACAGAGCCCGCCCGGCCATGTTGGAGTCGATCTCCTGCGACATGCCGAGCCCCATCTGGACGCCCCTGGATGTCTTGATCTCGGCGCCGCCCTGGAGCAGCTCGTCCCACGTCGAGGGCCCGTTGGGGAAACCGACCGGTTCCCAGAGGGACTTGCGGTAGTCACCCGGGTCGGGCACCCAACCCGGCGCGTATGCGTAGTACTTGCCCGTCGCCGGGTTCTGACTCGACTTCTGGGCCAAGGGGATCTGCTGACCCCAACGCTTGTTCGCCTCGTCGGTGACGTCTTTCAGGTCGAGCACGCTGGGCTCGAACTGCGACAGCGTGGCGATGTACTGGATCAGGTCATGACCTTGCCCTGCCTGGATCTCCGCGGCGATGCGCGCCGGGATCTCCGCGTTGTTGACGTGGTCCACCGTTACGTTGACACCGACCCGGTCGCCCCACTGCTTCACGAACGGGTCGAACCACTGGTCGTGGGCCGGTACGAAGTGGCTCCACAGCAGGATCTTCAGGTCGCCGGACAGGTTCCGCGTCGGCGTCGTGAACGACTCCTCGGGAGCCCCGGAGGTGCCCGTGGCGGTTCCCGCGGGGCTGCCACCGGCCCCCGGTTCGCTGGAGCATGAGGCCAGCACCCCGCCGGCTGACAGCAGCCCGGCCGCGAGGAGGAAGTCTCGCCGGCTCCGCTGCTGTGAAGTGAGGTCTTGAAGCCATCCACGGTCGGCCATGACCGGCACCTCCTCGGGCAGGCAGCCCTGGTGGTGACGGTAAACCTGTGCTGCACGCTCTGTCCACAGGGACGGTTTCGCCGTGGTTTGTCCACAGATCGCTGCCGCCTCTGGCGGGCCGAAGCGCTGGGCGCACAGCATCTGCCGCATGGTGAAACGCCTTCTTGGGACTGTCTGTGCCGCCCTCTTGGTCGCCGCGGTTCTCGTGCTGGTAGCCCCGGGCATGTCGGTCGCCACCGGCCTTCGTGGCCCCGGCGTCGCCCATCCCGCGACGTGGCTGGGCAGCTACGCGACCTTCGGCGGCAAGCCGTGGGCGTACTGCGTGGATGCCGGCCGGGCGGCTCCCGAGGCGCGGTACCGGTGGCGTTCCGAGCCGGTCCGGGACCCGGCGACGAGCTATCTGCTCACGCGCTACGCCGGGTCCAAGCGGGTGGTGGACCACGCCGGGCTGGCGTACCTGGTGCAGCGGTCGACGAAGCTGCCTCACAACCCCCGTACCCGGGTGCCGGCGACGCCGCCCAAGGTCCGCGAGGTGGATCTCCCCGGCCGCGTCGCACAGCTGTCAGCCGAAGCGCGCGACCAGGCCGGGCCGTACCAGTTGTCCATCGGAATGGACCTGGTCGACGACCGCAGCGGGTCGGTCACCGTCTCGGCCTTGGCAGCGTCGGGCAAGGAGGCCACGGGCTGGTCCGGCGAGGTCACCTTGAGCGGTCCGGCGAAATGGGCGGACGGCGCCACGCAGGCCCGGACCTTCACCACCGGTGCGCGCCCCTCGACCTTCGCGGTGCAGGTGACCGGTGCAGGGACGGTGCGGCTGACCGCTGACGTGCAGCTGCCGTCGGACGAGGTGCGCCTGCACACGCCGAACCGGCCCGGTGTGCAGCGGGTCGTCACCATGGCTCCGCTGAAGAAGGTGTCGGCTACGGCGGAGAAGGTCGTCACGCCGTTCCAGCCCCGCGTCG
>JASBSH010000325.1 GCA_030149025.1 Actinomycetales bacterium
GTTCCGCCACATGGGCATCGGCTAACCTGCGGACGTCATGGCGAACTCCGGCACTCGTTCCAACACGGCATGGCCGGGGGTCTCGGTGATCATGACCGTCCTCAACGAGGAGCGGCACCTGGCCGAGGCGGTCGAGGCGATCCTGGCGCAGGAATATCCGGGCGAGCTCGACGTCGTCCTGGCGCTCGGCCCGTCACGGGACCGCACGGCCCACGTCGCGCGCCGGATCTGCCGCGAGAACCCCCACGTCCAGGTCGTCGACAACCCGACCGGTCGAACACCCGCGGGTCTGAACCTCGCGATCCGCGCCACCAGGCATTCGATCGTCGTGCGGGTCGACGGCCACGGGCACCTCCCGCCGGGCTACATCCGGTCCGCCGTCGAGCTGCTGCTGCAGACCGGGGCCGACAACGTCGGCGGCATGATGATCCCGACGGGCCGGACGCCGTTCGAGCAGGCGGTGGCGTGCGCCATGAGCAGCCGTCTCGGCATCGGCGGTGCGCGGTTCCACGTGGGCGGCGAGGCAGGTCCGGCCGAGACCGTCTACCTCGGGGTCTTCCGCCGTGACACCCTGGAGCGCCTCGGCGGCTTCGACGAGTCGTTCACCCGGGCGCAGGACTGGGAGCTGAACCATCGGATCCGAAGCGCCGGCGGTCTCGTCTGGTTCAGCCCCGACCTGCAGGTGACGTACCGTCCCCGGTCCTCGTGGCGCGCCCTCGCGACCCAGTTCTACCGAACCGGGCAGTGGCGCCGGGAAGTGATCCGCCGGTACCCGGCCACCGCCAGCTTTCGCTATGTCGCACCGCCCGCCGCCGTCGCGGCCATCGGTGCCGGCGCCGTCCTCGGTCTGGCCGGGCTCGTCACCGGTCGGGGCGTCCTGCGTGGCGGGTGGCTCCCGGCAGCGGCGTACGTTTCCGCGGTGCTGTCGGCGACGCCGTTCGTCGCGCGTGACCTACCCCCTCGCGCTCGAGCCTGGTTCCCGGTCGTGGTGGTGACGATGCACCTCAGCTGGGGCATCGGCTTCCTGCGCTCGGCGCTGGGGAGACGGCGGTGAAGGTCCTCATGCTGGTCCAGTCGCCAGTGGCGGGTGATGCGCGGGTGCAGCGCGAGGCCGCGACGCTGGCCGGTGCCGGGCACGAGGTGACGATCATCGGCCGGGGCGTACCGGCAGGGCATCGCCTACCGGCAGTGCAGGTCCTGGACACCGGCCGCCCGGCGGGGCTCGGCTCCTCCGCCGGTCCGCCGGCCCGCCCGCTGCTGACCCAGCTGCGCGCGGGGGCTCGCTGGCTGCTGCTGCCCACCCACCGCGAACGGGTCGAGTCCGCGTGGCGATCGGCTGCGGCCGGGCTGGCCCGGGACGTCGCCGCCGACGTCGTCCACGCCCACGACCGGAACACGCTCGCCCTCGGTGCTTGCGAGGCACGCAGACGTGACGTGCCCCTGGTCTACGACGCGCACGAGCTGTGGTCCGACCGAGGCCTGCCCGGGCGCCCCACACCGGTCGCGGACCGGCGCCACACGGCCCTGGAAACCACCTGGGGGCAGGCCGCCCGGCTCGTTCTCACCGTCAGCGACGGCATCGCCGAGATCCTCCGCAGCCGGGGGATGACCAACGTCCGTGTCGTGCGCAACACCTTCCCGATGCTTGGCGAAGCACCCGAACCGGTCGCGTCCGCCACCGGTCTTCTCTACGCGGGACGTATCGCCCCGAACCGCGACCTGGAGGTGCTGTGTGCTGCCTCCTCACGCCTCGGCGGGATGACCGTGACGCTCATCGGACCGCAGGATGCGCACTACGCCTCGTCCCTGTCGACCCCCGGGGTGGAACGCCGACCACCGCTCGAGGCGGACGACCTCGACCGGCTCTACGCGGCCCACGGGATCGCCGCGGTGACGCTGACCTCGGGACCCCGCAACCACCAGCTGGCACTGCCCAACAAGCTGTTCCACGCGGTGCGCGCCGGCGTCCCGGTGCTGGCGGCCGACCTTCCCGAGATCCGACGCGTCGTCACCTCGCACGACATCGGCGAGCTGTACCGGCCCGGCGACGTGGACTCCCTGGTGGACGCAGCAGCCCGGGTCCGCGACCGGTACGGTCACCTCCTGCAGCGGGTCGCAGCCGCCCGACCCACCCTGTCCTGGGCCCGTGACGCGCGCACCCTGCTCGACGCGTACTCGGAGCTGCAGCGGTGACCGCTGGCGAACGGCGCCTCGTCATGGTCGTGAACAACGAAGTGAGCGGGGACTCCCGGGTCCAGCGCACGGCCAGGGCGGCCGCCGACGCCGGCTGGCGCGTGCGCGTCGTCGGGCGCGCGACCGGGCCCGCCCTCGAGAGGTACTGCTCCCATGCCGTAGAGACCCTGCTCGTCCCGGTCGAGCCGATCCTCTCCCAGCCCCGAGGCCGCCGTGACGCCGCCGCGGTGCGTCGCGCACGTTCGGTCCTCGCCGTCCGGGACCGGGACGCCGGCCACGCAGGTGCCGTGCCCGCGCTGCGGTTCGTGCGCCACGGCGCCTGGCGGCTGCTGGACCCGTGGGTCCAGGACCTCGAGCTCGCCTTCGCGCCGTTCGTCGAGCAGTTCCGGCCGCACCTGATCCACGCCCACGACCGGCACACGATCCCGCTGGCGGCACGCAGCGCCGCAGCCCTACGGGCAGCAGGCCTGCCGACCGCGTGGGTACTGGACGCACACGAGTACGTCGCCGCCACCGCGGGCCGGGGGGCCCGCGGTCTGCGCGGCTTCGTGCGCCGGGCGATGGTGGTCGGCGAGCAGGGCGAGTTCATCCGGGACGCCGACGGCGTCGTCACGGTGTCCCGGACCCTCGCGGCCCGACTCCAGCGCGACCACCGCCTCGTCGTGCCGCCGACGGTTATCCTCAACTCACCGGCCGTGGGGGAGGGTGGTGGGGCGACGCCCACGCTGCGGGACGTCGTCCGCGTCGGCCCGGCCACACCGCTGGTGGTCTATGCCGGGGGCTGCGCACCGCCTCGCGGGGTGAGCAGCGCGGTCGAGGCCCTGGTGCAGCTGCCGCAGGTCCACCTCGCGCTGGTCACCGCGGCCGACGACCCGCACGTTCCGGGCCTGCTCGCCCTGGCGGACGACCTCGGCGTCCGGGACCGCACCCACCGGGTTGACTACGTGCCGGCCGAGCACGTGGTCGACCTGCTCGCGTCCGCCGATGTCGGCCTCGTCCCTCTGCTGCACCGCCCCAACCACGAGATCTCGCTGGTGACGAAGTACCTGGAGTACCTGCACGCCGGGCTCCCGGTCGTCACCAGCGACGTTCGGGAGATGGCGCACTTCACCCAGGAGCACCGGCTGGGGGAGGTGTTCACCGCGGGCGACCCCGCGGCCCTGGCCGAAGCGCTGCGTTCGGTGCTGGCAGCCCGGGACGCCTACGCCGCCCGGGTGCGATCCTCGGCCGCGGTCGCCGCCACCGCTTGGGCCAGCCAGGCGAGACGCCTTCTCGACGTCTACGACTCCGCAGCCGAGCGAGCGCTGGGCGATGGCTCCCCGTCCGGGAACCGGGGTGAGCGCCCGTGAGGATCGTGTTCTTCGACGGCATCGAGGAGCTGCACGTCCAGACCGGCCTTCGTGACGCCCTCGTGCGCCGGGGCCACGAGGTGCTGTGGACGGGGTTGCTGTGGCAGGGGTACGACCAGCCCAGTGACCCGGCGGACGTCGAGCGCCTGGACCGGGTCGTGGACGAGGTCCTCGAGTGGCGCCCGCACGCCCTGCTGGCCTTTCGGGCCGCGTCGCTGACCCCACGCAACCTGGAGCGCCTGCGAGCCGCCGGCGTGGCGCTCTTCGCCTGGTTCAACGACGATCCCGTGCTGTTCGGCGTGTCCACCGGGGCTCTTGCCCCGCACTACGACGTCACGCTGCACACCGGCGGCGAAGAGGTGCTCGACCTCTACGAGACACGGTGTGGCGTCAAGGGTGTGACCTTCCCGTTCTACGCCGACCCGGCGGCCTTCCCGTTCACCTACCGCGCGAGGACTGCGGGTCGGGCCGAGCGAGCCGCGGCAGTCTTCCTCGGCAACACGCACACCCGCCAGAAGCAGTGGCGCTACGCCCTGCTGGACCAGTCGGGCGCGGACGTGGTGATCTACGGCAAGGTGCGGGGGAACCCGCAGGCCTTCCCCCTGCACGCCGGGTACCTGTCCGACGACGCGCAGGTCGCAGCGACCCTGCCGCGGTTCGCGGTCGGGGTGTCGATCCCGCAGCGGTTCGCCGACTACCGCGGCACCCCCTACGACTTTCCCGGTCTGGCGGAGCTGGGCTGGTTCTCCCTGCCCAGCCGGGTCGTGCAGATGGCCGCCGTCGGGCTGCCGGTCGTGGACGTCCGGCCCGACGGGCCGGGGCCGCAGGGTGCACCGACCGTAGAGGTGCACGGGCCGGCGGAGCTCAAGGGCGTGGTGGCCGACCTCGCCGCCGATCCCGGGCGGCGGGCGGAGCTGTCACTGGCGGGGTACGAGTGGTTCCGCGGGGGATACACCAGCGATTCCCGCGCTGCCCTGCTGGAGGAGCTGGCGACCGACCCGAAGACGGTCGTGTCGATGTCACGGGACGAGCGGTTGACGGCGTTCGCGCGCTACCCCGGGAGCACGACGGTGCCGCTCCGGCGGCGGCTGACGCTGCGGTGGGGCTGACTACACTCGCCCTGATGTCCAGACGCCCCCGCGTGCTCTACCTCGCGTTCTACTTCCCACCGACACGCGCCAGCGGCGTCTTTCGCAGCCGGGCCACGGCGAACCACCTGGCGCAGTCCGGCTGGGACGTCACCGTCTACAGCGCGCCGCGCGAGTTCTTCATCAACTACATCGACTCCTACGACCCCTCGCTCGAGAGCACCGTCGACCCGCGGGTGAAAGTGGTCCGACCGGGGATGAGCTACCACCGCTGGATCGGCGACATCCGCGAGTACGGGTGGTTCCGGGGGAACTTCCCCACGCTCTTCTCCGTGCTCCGCCAGTGGGAGACCGAGAAGCTGTTCCCCGAGCACTACGCGACGTGGATCCCCCGGGTGGTCGCCCGCGCGCTCGCCGAGCACCGCAGGCGGCCGTTCGACGTGGTGCTGGCGACCGGCAACCCCTTCGCCTCCTTCGGTGCGGCGTGGATGCTGCACAAGCTGCTTCGCGTCCCGTATGTCGTGGACTACCGCGACGCCTGGACGTTCAACCAGTTCACCGAGGAGGTCCGCTACCCCGAGGGCCACAACGCGTGGACCTGGGAGTCCCGGGTGCTGGCAGACGCCGCCGAGATCGTGTTCGTGAACTCCGGGATGCTCGGTTGGTACGCCGACCGCTACCCCTACGCCGCCGACCGGATGACCGTGGTGGCCAACGGCTGGGAGCCGGAGATCCTCGGGGACCTGGCCGTCGACCCTCCGGGCGACCGTCCCCTGCGCTTCGGGTACGTGGGCACGGTGACCGACGCGATGCCGATCGAGGAGCTCTTCGACGGCTGGCGGATCGCACGGGAGGACCCGGCGCTCGCGGACGCCACGCTGCACGTCCATGGTCATCTCGGGTTCTTCCCCCGGCACGTCCCGGTGCTCCTGGACCGCATGCCGCTGGAGAACGGCAGCGGCGTCCACTACGAGGGCCCGGCCCCGAAGACGGAGATCGCCAAGACCTACCGAAGCCTGGACGTGCTCCTGTTCTGGGTCCCCGGGGCCCGCTACGTCACCTCAGGAAAGGTCTTCGAGTACATGGCGACGGGTAAGCCGATCGTCTCCGTCCACGAGCCCGACATCGCGGCGGTCGAGGTGCTCGACGGCCACCCCTCCTGGGTGCCGGCCCGTTCGCTCGAGCCGAAGGACATCGCCGCCGGCCTGGTCGAGGGCGCCCATATCGCCCGGGCCCTGACCGAGGAACGGGCCGTCGCCGGCCGCGAGCACGCCCTCCGCTACACCCGGGACGCAGTCCTGGCCCCGTTCGAAGCCCGGCTGCGCGCGCTGGCGGGCCACTGAGGTGAGCAGCACGGACATGAGCAGCACGGACATGAGCAGCACGGACATGAGCAAGCCGCGACTCGCCGTCGTCACGCCTTGGTACCCCGGCGCCAACAACCCGTTCGCCGGGTCCTTCGTGCAGAGCGCGGTGGAAGCCGTGCGCCCACACGTCGGCCACGTGCTGGTCATCCACGCGGAGGACTGGCCGACACCCGGTGACCGGGTCTCGTCCCACCTCGTGCGCACCGCCCTGCGGCACCTGGTCACCGGGCCGCGGCCCGCCGTCCCACCTCGCCCGGCGCATCTGGCCGGGGAGGACCTGCTTCGGGTCCCCGCGCCGGTCGTCCCGCGGCGTGACTACGCCTCCCACGCGGTGACGCACGAGGCGGCGGTGCGGGCAGCCCTGCCCGAGGGGGTCATCGACGCCGACGTGGTCCACGGTCATGTCGGCACCTACGGCGGCTGGGTCGCCACCCGCCTCGCCCGCCCGGGCGCGAAGGTCTTCGTCACCGAGCACGCCACCTTCCTGAACCGCATCCTCGCCCAGCCCCGGGCCCGGCAGATGTACGGCCAGGTGATCGAGCGATGCACCGGGTTCTTCTGCGTCAGCAGCGTCCTGCGGGAGCGGCTCGTCGCCGCGTTCCCCCAGCACGCCGACAAGATCGCCGTGGTGCCCAACGCGGTGGCCCTCGAGCGCATGCCGCTGCGACCCAAGCCCGTGACCGAGCTGCGCCGCTGGCTGTACATCGGGCGGCTGCTGCCGCACAAGGGAGTCGAACGCCTCCTGGAGGCGTTCGCCGTGGCGGCACTCGACGACCCGACCCTCGAGCTCACGATGCTCGGGGGCGGCCGGCTCCACAAGAAGCTCGAGCAGCGGGCGGCGGAGCTGGGCCTGTCCGGGCAGGTCCATCTCCCCGGCCCGGTGCCCCACGAGGAGGTGGTCCGGCACCTGCACGACCACGACCTGCTCGTCCACCTCTCGGAGTACGAGACGTTCGGCATGACCGTCGTGGAAGCGGTCGCCGCCGGCATGCCGGCCCTGGTCACCCGGTGCGGCGGGCCCGAGGAGACGCTGAAGGGGATCGAGGCGATCGCGGGTGCCACCCTCCCGGTCGGCCACGGAGTCGCTGAGGTGGTGAGCGCCTACCGCGACCTCGTCGGCCGACTCCCGGAGCTGGACCTTGAACGTGCCCGCGAAGTCATGACCGCGAGATACAGCCAGAAGGCCGTCGGCAGCGTCCTTGCCAAGTACTACATGGGAGTTCCCCAGTGAAGGTTCTCTTCCTCGCACTCACCGCGACCCGGGCCAGGGCAGTGACCCGGCACAGCCATTGGCTGCTGGAGCGCGGTGTCGAGGTCACGCTGGTCACCACGAACCCGGACCCATGGTGGGCGCAGGGCCTGGATCCCCGAGTACGGGTGCTCAGCCTGCGCGAGGGAGAGGGTCGCCATCCGCTCCCCCGTGCTGAACGCGTGTTGCTCTTCCGGATACCGCGGGCGGTGTTGCTCCGCCTCCGCCGGCTGGGCGGGCCGGTGGGGCGCCACGCCTCGGTCGTCTCCGGCCGCTACGAGTGGCTGGCCGACCGTGTCCACCGCAAGCTGTTCCTGCCCTTCTACAAGACGGTCCGGCCCTACCTGCTATGGCGGGTCGCCAACCGGTCCGTCCTGCCGGCGGTCGACCTCGGCGCGGTCAGCGAAGTGGTGGTCGCGGACTCGCACGCGATCCCACTCGGCTGGCACCTGGCTCGCCGGCACCCGCAGCTGAAGATCGGCTTCTCGCTCGACCGATCGGCGTACACCGACGAGTCCGACGAGGTCACGGCGGCGGAGGTCTAGTGCGGGTCATCGTCCAAGGGCTCCCCTGCCCGGGGCGGCTCGACGCTGTGACCGGCCTGCTGGCCGCCGTCCGGCGACAGGGAAACCTCGTCGTGCACCTCGACCCGGCGGTCGACCTCGTCCAGGCGGGAAAGCTCTTCGACCGGTACCGCCCGCAGCTGTTCCTCAGGATCGGCCCACAGGCCCGGATCCGCCCCGAGGAGGGGGTGCTTCTGCGCTCCGCCGGGACCAGGGCTGCGGCCTGGAGCCTCACGGAACAGCCGGGCGCCCACCGGGGGGTCGAGGAGGTGCTGTTCACCACCGGGGTCGTGGCCGGCGCAGGTGAGCCGCACGTCCCGGAGGGCGCCGTCCTGCTCCCGTACGGGGTGGAGACGCACCTGCCCGGCGGGTTCGGCTCGTCGGCGTACCGCGACCACGACGCGCTGTTCCTGGGGCACGCGACCGGGAAGGAGCACCGGCACGCCGTCGCACGCGCCGTCCTTCGCCAGGCGGACGCGGGATGCATCGGTGCGGGCTGGCCTCGTGCCTGGCTGGGGCAGCCGTCCGGCGTTCGCCTGCTCACGCTGCTCCGGCGTTGCCCCGTGCACGTGCACTTCGAGCCGGGTCCCGACGCCGTCCTCGGTGTCGCGGCGGGCGGGCTGCCCGCCGTGCCGGTCGACAGCGCGGTGGAGCAACAGCTGGCCTCCGTGCCAGGGCTGGTGAGGTTCTCGAGCGGCACAGAGCTGGCCGCGCGGATCCAGGAGCTGGTCGCCCGACCGGACGCCCTCGACTCACTGCGCGAGGCGGCCGCCCGGACGGCCCGCGACGAGCACTCGTACGACAGGCGCTGGCAGCAGCTGGTCTCGCACGCCGGTCTGGACGGCCCGGCTGACGGCCAGCGGCCGCGGCGCGTCATCGTGAGCGGGTGGTACGGGGCGGGGAACCTCGGCGATGAGCTCATCCTGCGCTCGCTCGCCGACCGGATCGAGAGCCAGGTGCCCGGCGGGCAGGTCGTCGTCGCGGCCCGCCACCCCATGGCCGTGCTCCAGACCCACGGCCTGGAGGCCTTCGAGAGAGTGGACTCAGCCATCGCGGCAGAGCAGGCATCCCGGGCCACCGCGGTTCTGCTCGGCGGGGGAGGGCTGTGGGAGGACTACACCTTCGCCCGGAACGGCGGCGTCGCCGGCATCGTGACCGGTGCCACCGCCTCTCCGTCGTCCCTCGCGGTGCTCCCGCTCCTGGCAGGCATCCAGCAACGGCCCACCTTCGTGGAGGGGGTCGGAGTGGGACCGCTGACAGATCCAGGGGCCCAGGCGATCGTGCGGTTCGTGGGCAACAACGCCTCCTGCGTCACGGTGCGCGACGAGCCGTCCCGCGACCAGCTGCTGGCCATCGACGGCTGGGCCAACGACGTCCAGGTGGCTCCGGATCTCGTCTACGGGCTCGGTGTGCCGCAGCTACCGCCGTCCAGGTTGCGGCGAGAGCCGGCGTCCCCACTGATCGCGGTGAACCTCCGACCCTGGGACGTGCACGAGAGCGATCTGGCCGACGCGGTGGACGGCGCGCTTCGCACCCTGGCCGCGGAGAGGAACGCCCGGCTCGTCGGCGTCCCCCTCGACCCGAAGGACGCGGGTCGGCTCACCGCGGTCCTCGCCAGGCTCGGCCCGGAGCACGTCGTCCTGCCTCACGTGCTCGACCTGCCGCAGGTCCTCGCAGACCTGTCCGCCTGCGACGCACTCTTGTCGATGCGCCTCCACGGCTGCCTTCTGGGCCACCGGGCGGGTTCCCCGGTGATCGGCCTGGGCTACGACCCGAAGGTCAGCGCCCACTTCGAGCAGCTGGGCCGCGGCGAGTACCAGCTGCCGCTGACCGCATCCGCCGACCAGATCGTCACGCTGGTGGCCTCGGCCCTCGACGAGGGTCTGCCCGGGGAGGTGTCGGAGCGGGTGCGGCGCCTGGAGCGCGACGCGGAAACCCACCTGGACGACCTGGTGACCAGGCTCGGGGGGATCGAACCGCCGCCGGAGCCGTCACCGGCAGCCGGGTGGGTCGAGGAGCCGGTCCCCGGCGACCTCACCATCTCTCCTCACCCGATCCAGGTGCGCGGCGGGAACACCCTCGTGCCCGGTCGCGTGCCGGGGGTCCGCTCAGCCAGGGTGACCGGCACCCTGGTGTTCGGGTTGACGGACTCCGGGCCGCTGGCGGGGGACTGCTCGACGTGGGAGACGGTCGTCCCGGCCGCGGGGAGCGGCAGCGGCCGTTCCCTGCACTTCCAGCTGCACTGCCCGTACGGGCAGAACCCGAAGATGTCGGGGCGCCTGGCTTGGCAGGTCCTGGTGGACGACCGCATCGTCCTCACCGAGGACGTCGCCGGCTGGGGCCAGCCGTTCGCCTGCTCACTGGGGTGGGGACCGGGCGCCGGGGACGTACGCGTCGCCGTCCGGGTGCTCTCCCTGCGCGACTGCGAGGACGCGCGGTGGGGGCGAGCCGCCGGCCTCGTCGTCGGCCCCCTGCGGGTCAGTGCGTGGCCGGCCGGAGCGACCCTCGCCGCGGGCGAGTGGAGCGCGGCGTGCTCGTCGCCCGGCGCTCGGGTGTTGAGGTAGCGCGATCAGAGCGGGTCTATCCTGTATCGGCCCTTCCATCCGTCAGATGGGAGCCACCCTGTCCCCCAGCAGAACCGGACCGTTGATGAAGACGCCGACCCGCACAGCAGACGACGACCTGCAGGTCTACGAGCCGCACCGGGTCGGTCTGCCGAAGCTGGGACCGTATTTCAAGGACCTGTTCGGTCGTCGTCAGTTCGCAGCGGAATTGTCGCGGGCGACCATGCGGGCGGCGCACAGCACCACCTTCTTCGGGCAGCTCTGGCTCGTGATCAACCCGCTTCTCCTCGCGGCGGTCTACTACTTCCTCGTGAACATCCTCTCGAGCCGCGGCGGTGCCGAGTACCTCGTGCACCTGGTGGGCGGGCTGTTCTTCTTCTACTTCATCTCCGGATGCATCACCTCGGGGGCCGCCTCTGTCACCGGCAGCGGCAAGCTGGTCTCCACCATGGCGTTCCCACGCCTCTTGATGCCGCTGTCGGCCGTGCGCACGGCGTTCTTCAGGTTCCTGCCCACGCTGATCGTCTACTTCGTGATCCACGCCTTCGCCGGAGCCCCGTGGACACCGCGAATGGCCCTGGCCGCCGTCTTCCTGCTGTTCGGGCTGGTCTTCGGCGCCGGGATGGGCGCCCTCCTGGCCGCCATCCAGGTCTACTTCCGGGACACGTCCAGCTTCCTGCCGTACTTCGTCCGGATCTGGCTGTACATGTCGCCGGTGCTCTGGTACGCCGAGGACATCCAGTCGCGCCTCGGACACGTGGGAGCGCGCTTCGCGCAGGTGAACCCCTTGTACAGCATCATCGGCGGATGGTCCGACCTGCTGGTGCGCTCGCAGATGCCCCCCGTCCAGTTCTGGATCGGCGGAGCGGCGTGGTCCGTCGCTGCCCTGCTCGTCGGGTTCGCCTTCTTCATGTCGAGGGAGCGTGAGTTCGCTGTCCGCCTCTGACACGTCCCGGGACCGGGCTTCGACCATGCAGGAGGAGGCGCTCGAGCGGGCGGAGGCCGGGGCTGTGAAGGAACCCCCCGCCGTCAGCGTGCAGAACGTCTCGGTCACCTACCGCACCACGTTCGAACGGACCCCCACCTTCAAGAGCGCCATCGTCCGGTTCGGACGCGGCGAACGCGCCGTCCGGGAGATCCAGGCGGTGAAGAACGTCAGCTTCGACGTGACCCCCGGCACCTCGATGGGCGTCATCGGCGCCAACGGGGCCGGCAAGTCCACCCTCATCCGGACACTGGCCGGGGTGCTCGTTCCCACCAGTGGTCGGATCGAGGTGCGCGGCAGGATCAGCGCCCTGCTGGCGCTGGGGGTCGGCTTCAACGCGAACCTCTCCGGCCGGGAGA
>JASBSH010000345.1 GCA_030149025.1 Actinomycetales bacterium
GTCGCCTGAGGGGTGTAGGCCCGGTCCGCGAACGCCTCCTGCACCGTCGTCAGCCCCGCCTCACCGGCCAGGCGCAGCCACGCCGACCCCGGCAGGCCGAGGACCGGCAGCGCCGGGTCGTAGTCGCGGACCGCCTCCACCACGGCGGCCGCCTGCTCCTCGTGGTGCACGATGGCGTTGTACAGAGCCCCGTGCGGTTTGACGTACCGCACTCTGCTGCCCGCCACGCGTGCGAAGGCGTCCAGGGCGCCGATCTGGTAGATCACGTCGTCCCGCAGGGCCTCGGGCTCGATGTCGATGAAGCGGCGGCCGAAGCCGGGCAGGTCCCGGTAGCCCACCTGGGCGCCGATCGCGACCCCGGTGCGGACCGCCTCGAAGCACACCCGCCGCATGATGTGCGGGTCACCGGCGTGGTAGCCGCACGCGACGTTGGCGCTGGTGACGATGCCGAGCAGCGCCTCGTCGTCACCGAGGGTCCAGTGGCCGAAGCCCTCGCCGAGGTCGGAGTTGAGGTCGACGGTTGTCATCCGTGGCTCCCATCACTTCAGGAACAGGTCGATCGCTGGGCGGACGGAGTTGGCCGCGAGGTACAGCGTGAGCAGCCACGCGAGCCACCCGATCACGAGAAGCCACTTCGGGTACCGGTAGCCGTTCAGCAGGTCCTTGCGCATGGTCCCGACCCACAGCACGACGCCGATGCCTACCGGCAGCAGCAGGCCGTTGAAGGCACCGGCGAAGACGAGCAGGGTGGCAGGCGGGGTCTGGACGAGCAGGTAGATGAGGGTGGTGACCGCGATGAACGCCGCGACGAGCAACGTTCGCACACGCTCGCTCGTGCGGGCGCGGGAGGTCACGAACGAGATCGAGGTGTAGGAGGCTCCGATCACGCTGGTGATGGACGCCGCCCAGAGGACGACGCCGAACACGCGCAGACCGACCTCGCCCGCCGCCGCCTGGAACGCTGACGCCGCCTGGCTGCTCGGGTCGAGCCTCGCCCCTCCCACCACGACGCCCAGGATCGCGAGGAACAGGATGATCCGCATCAGCCCGGTGATGAGGATGCCCGTGATCGACCCCCGGCTGATCTGCCGGAGGAACGCCGGTCCCTCGACCCCGGAGTCCAGGAGCCGGTGCGCGCCGGCGTAGACGATGTAGCCGCCGATCGTGCCGCCGATGAGGGTGGTGATGGCAAGTAGGCTCACCTGCTCGGGCAGGACGACGTTCTTCAGCGCGCGACCCACGGGCGGTCCCGAGGTCACTGCGACGTACCCGGTCAAGGCGATCATCAACAGGCCGAGGACGAGGACGACGCGGTCCATGGCCACGCCGGCCCGCTTCGACATGAAGATCCCGATCGCGAGCAGGGCGGAGATGGCGCCGCCCGCCCTGGGTTCGAGGCCGAACATCGCGTCGGTGCCCAACCCGGCGCCACTGACGTTCCCGACGTTGAACACGAACCCGCCGATGACCAGCAGGGCAGCCATCAGCCACCCGAGCCCCGGGACGACCAGGTTGCCGAGCTCCTGCGCCCGCCTGCCGGACAGCCCGATCACCCGCCAAACGTTCAGCTGGAGAGCGATGTCGACCACGATCGAGGTGACGATTGCGAACGAGAAGGCCACGCCGAGCTGGACGGTGAAGGCCGTCGTCTGCGTGATGAACCCCGGGCCGATGGCGGAGGTCGCCATCAGGAACATCGCGCCGATCAGCGTGGACCGGGTGCTGGCCTTCATCCCGGCGGCGGCAGGTGCCTGGGTGGTGGAGCCGCTGGTGCCGGTCCGGTCAGGGGGACTGTGGGACATGCTCACTCCCGTGTGCGGTCCGAAGGAGCGGTGATCCGGGAACGACGTAAGGATGCCGCAGCGGGTCGGCAAGCGCACTTTCCAACGTTGTCGCCGTGGTCCACGCTGGGTGGGATGCGCAAGCTCGAGGTCGACATCCGCGTGCCGGTGGGCCTGCCGGTGCCGGAGCTCGCCGGGTTCGCTCAGTACGCCGAGCAGGCGGGGCTGGACGGCGTCGGGGTGCCGGACCATCACCACACCGGCCGGGACGCCTACATGGTGCTGGCGGCCATGGCGGGCCGCACCGGCGGCATCCGGCTGTACCCCGCGACGTCCAACGTCGTGACCCGCCACCCCCTCGTCACGGCCGCCCTGACCGCCTCGCTCGACGAGCTCGCCCCCGGTCGCGCGATGCTGACGGTGGCTCCGGGGTTCCTGTCTGTGGAGAAGGCGGGGCAGCCGCAGGCCCGCCGTGAGTGGCTGCGGCAGGTGGTGTTGACGCTGCGAGGTCTGCTGGGGGAGGGCCGGGCGGTACTCGACGGCCACGAGCTGGAGCTCTTCCACCGCCCGGCGGCCGGCTCGAGGGTCGTCGTCCTGGCTTCCGGCCCCCGGCTCCTGGAGCTGGCCGGTGAGGTGGCGGACGGCGTGATGATGCTGGTCGGCCTGCACCCAGGAGCCGTCGAGGCGGCGCGCGAGCACGTCCGGCGCGGAGCGGAGCGGGCGGGCCGAGACCCGGCTGACCTGGAGGAGATCCTCATCGTGCCCTTCGGTCTGGGCGAGCGGGAGCGGGTGCGAGCATGGCCGAAGGGGTACTTCCGGCCGGGCCAGCCGTGGCTGCGCTACCCCAGTGCGTCGAACCTCCGCTGGCTGCGGCGCGCCGGGGTCGACCTGCCGGCCGACTACCGACCCGAGCAGGTCGACGACGACCTTGCCGACCGAGTGCTCGACGCCTTCGGGTTGTTCGGGTCCGCGCAAGAGTGCGCGAAGCGCCTGCTGCGGGCGAGGAAGGAGACCGGGCTCAGGCACGCGTTCCTCTTCCCGGCCCACACCTGGGACAACACCTACGAACCGCCGAGGGCCGAGGTCGAGGCGTTCGGTGAGGTGATCGGCCCCGCCCTTCGGGCGGCAGGGTGCTGACCGACGTGGCGAAAGCCGTGAAGAACCATGCATGAAAGGAATCGACGGATGATGACGACAGCCGGCACGACCACGACAGGGACGACGACACGCACCGATGCGACAGCGTCACTGTCCCCGGCGCTCGCGAGGCAGCGGTACCGCGAGGGTCACGTGGAGCCGACGTCCGGCCGCGCGACCGGCTTC
>JASBSH010000351.1 GCA_030149025.1 Actinomycetales bacterium
GGCGTGATCGTGAACCAGCACGAGGAGCAGACCGTGAGCGGCCGCACCTGGCTCGACGAGCTGCACACCGCGGCCGAGAGTCGCGGCCTGACGGTCCTGAGCCCGCCGATTCCCAAGCGTGTCGTCATCAGCGACGCCCTCGAAGCGGCGAACGGCCTCGACGAGTGGGGGAGTGCCGAGGCGACCGCGCTCGGCGCGATCTACGCCGACCACCTGAACGCGATCGAAGGAGTTTCGTCATGACCCGCCCCACCCCGCGCCGGTCGAGCCTGGCCGGGTCGAGCCCCATCACCTCACCGCCGGCGGAGCCAGCGGCCGTCGACGCCACGGGCTGGACGAAGGACCAGCACGACGAGGCAGACCAGGCCGAGCAGATGCGCGAGATGCGCGCAGTCGAGGCCGAGCAGGCCGCGCGGCGGCCGCAGCCCAAGAGGAAGTACCCGGCCAAGGTGTCGTTCTACCAGGAGCGAGCCGACACCGACCGCATCCGCGGGGCGATCCTGCACACGATGGCCACCGAGGGCTCACGCTCGCTGTCGCAGTTCATCAACCAGGCCGTCATGGCCGAGGTCGAGCGACTAGAGCGCAAGTACAACGGCGGGCAGCCGTTCCCGGCCGTAGGAGCCCGCGAGCTGCCCCAGGGCCGCCCGATGGGGGAGTGAACCCATGAAGGTCCGAGCGATCGCCGCAGCGGCCCTCACGGCCGCGCTGGCGGCGTGCTCGGCCGCATCGCCCACCACCGCCACGGTGCAGGTCGGTGACGCGCTGACGTTCAGCGTCGAGGTGGCCGACACCGAACAGACCCAGCGAGACGG
Source organism: Actinomycetales bacterium (assembly GCA_030149025.1). Classification (GTDB taxonomy): domain Bacteria; phylum Actinomycetota; class Actinomycetes; order Actinomycetales; family BWSM-131; genus BWSM-131. Next base: position 816 of record JASBSH010000351.1, read on the forward strand.
CCTCAGCGGCCGCACCTCGCTGTCGGAGGGCACCGGGATGCTGTTCCCGTTCGAGGAGCGCCAGGAGCAGCAGGTGTGGATGGCGGGAATGGAGATCTCGATCGACGTCGCCTGGATCGTCGACGACCAGGTGCTCGCCACCGACACGCTCGACCCGTGCACCCTCACCGACCAGAGCCAATGCCCACGGTGGACGTCGCCGGCGCCGGTCGACGCGCTGCTCGAAGTCCCAGCCGGTGCGCTCGACGGCATCGAGCCCGGCACCCACGTCACCATCCGAGAGGACCAACCATGACCACGACCCTGATCGAGACGCCCGCACCCGATCCGATCGCTGACGCGATCGCCGCCCTGACCGCGGCCGCGCGCCGTGAGCGAACCATCGGCGCCGGTACGCCGAACGAGCACATCGAGCCCGTCGATTTCGGAGAGATTGCCTACCACGTCATCACCGCGGTGGCGGCGAACGTCGGAGGCGTCGAGGTCCTGCTGTCAGGCCGCCCCGGATCGTGGGAAGCCGACTACGTGCGACAGATCGTCCAGAGCACCGCCGGGGACGACGACACCGAGCTGCTGCGCTACCGCACCGAGCCGGTGCGCATCGAGTTCGACGCCGAGGAGGCATTCGACGACTTCGGCCTGACCGGCCTGTACGAGCGCGACGTCGACGAGCTGGCCACCCGCTCGGCGGCAGCCGACGATGCCCTGTTCGAGGCGTACGTGACGGCCGAGGAGCGAGCCCGGATCGAGGAGATTCGCGCTGCGACGACGAACGTCATCGGAACCGACGACGATGCCCTGTTCGAGCGCTCGAAGCCGCTCATGGAGGAGGCGCAGGCGATCGTCGAGGCCATCACTCAGCGCGCCGTGGCGGCCGACGATCCCCTGGCGGCCGCGCTGACGGCCGCCGAGACCGCCGAGGAGACGGCCCGCGAGCTGTGGGAGCAGGACCAGGCCGCCTACCGCGAGGCGTACACGGCCGCGATCCGCCAGGCCCTCACCGACC
>JASBSH010000356.1 GCA_030149025.1 Actinomycetales bacterium
AGAACGTGCAGCGCCGGTCGCACCCGGACGCGAGCTTCAGCGGGGCCCACGGCCGGTTGTCGAGGCGGCGGCGGACGACGCGGGGGCCGGACGCCGGCCGGCTCACGTCGTCCTCGGACCGGTCGAACGAAGCGGGGACGGCGTGTCCCGGCACGGCGACGTCGGCTGCGGCGTCCTGCCGGGCGGCGGGGGTCAGGGGCAGGAGCGTCCGCCGGTCGCGGGGGACGTGGGATGCCGGCCGCTCACCGTGCAGGACGGCTTCGAGCTGGGCGGACATGTCGGCGTAGGAGTCGAAGCCCAGGACGGCGTCGGCCTCGGGCAGCGAGTCGGCGAGCTCCTTGCCGTAGCGCTCGGCGAGGCACCCGACCGCGACGACGGCGCGGGTGCGGGTGCCGTCGTCCCGGCCCTTGAGGTCTGCCGCCTCCAGCAGGGCGTCGACGCTGTCCTTCTTCGCCTGTTCGACGAACCCGCACGTGTTGACGACGGCCACGTCGGCTTCCGCCGCGTCGTCAACGAGCGTCCAGCCGGCCGCCCACAGCCGGCCCGCCAGCTCCTCGGAGTCGACCTCGTTGCGGACGCAGCCAAGCGTCACCAGGGCGACGGACCGCTGGGTGGTGGAACCGGTGTGAGAAGCGTCAGTCCGAGCGTCAGTCTGGGTGGCGGGAGCGGGCGAAGGCACCCGAACAGGTTACGGGAGCGTGGCGGGGTCCCCTGCCCTCGCGGTCAGTGCACCTGCGCCGTCCGGTGCACCGCGCGGCTCTCCGGCACGCCTCCGTTGCGTCCAGTGGGCAACAACGCGGCGGGGTTCGCCGATGCTCGGACTGCACCTCGCTGAGGCGGATCGCGGCGTTCACGCGTTGGTGCTGAGTGCCGCCGCGGCTTTCCGAGCGCCGCGGTGGCACTCAGCGGCGTTAGGCGCGTCCCGTCAGCTCCCAGGCGTCCTCGGACTCACCGGCGTCGTCCCCGTCGGTGACGTCGACCGCCTGGTCGTAGGCCTCCTCGCCACTGCTGGGCGGGTCCTCGCCCTTGATCAGGGCGAGCGTCGCCGGCAGGTCGTCGGGCTTGACGAGCACGTCACGCGCCTTGGAGCCCTCGCTCGGGCCGACCACGCCGCGGGACTCCAGCAGGTCCATGAGACGACCCGCCTTCGCGAAACCGACGCGGAGCTTGCGCTGCAGCATCGACGTGGACCCGAACTGCGTCGTGACGACGAGCTCGGTGGCCTGCAGGAGCAGGTCGAGGTCGTCACCGATGTCCTCGTCCACCTGCTTCTTGGCGGGCGCGGCGGTCACGTCCTCGCGGTAGACCGGCTTGAGCTGCTCCTTGACGTGCGCGACGACGGCCTTGACCTCGGACTCGGTCACCCACGCGCCCTGCACGCGCATCGTCTTGGAGGCGCCCATCGGCAGGAACAGGGCGTCACCCTGGCCGATCAGCTTCTCGGCGCCCGGCTGGTCCAGTACGACGCGGGAGTCGGCCAGCGAGGACGTCGCGAACGCCAGCCGGCTGGGGACGTTCGCCTTGATCAGGCCGGTCACCACGTCGACGCTCGGCCGCTGGGTGGCGAGCACCAGGTGGATGCCGGCGGCCCGGGCGAGCTGGGTGATCCGGACGATCGAGTCCTCCACGTCCCGAGGGGCGACCATCATCAGGTCGGCCAGCTCGTCGACGATCACCAGCAGGTACGGGTACGGCTGGATCCGCCGCTCGCTGCCGGGCAGCGGCTGCACCTTGCCGGCGCGCACCGCCTTGTTGAAGTCGTCGATGTGCTTGTACCCGAACGCGGCCAGGTCGTCGTAGCGGGTGTCCATCTCGCGCACGACCCACTGCAGCGCCTCGGCGGCCTTCTTCGGGTTGGTGATGATCGGCGTGACCAGGTGCGGGATGCCGTCGTAGCCGGTCAGCTCCACGCGCTTGGGGTCGACGAGCACCATACGGACCTCGTCCGGCGTCGACCGCATCAGGATCGACGTGATCATGGAGTTCACGAAGCTGGACTTGCCCGCGCCGGTCGCACCCGCGACGAGCAGGTGCGGCATCTTCGCCAGGTTGGCCACGACGTAGCCGCCCTCGACGTCCTTGCCGACGCCCATCACCATCGG
>JASBSH010000366.1 GCA_030149025.1 Actinomycetales bacterium
GGCGTCGGCCTGTTCCTGCGCACGCTCCGCGGCGCCGCTGCGGCCCGGAGACAGCCGGATGGGCGGCTCGAGCCCGGCCAGGACGCCGATCCGCGGCTCGCCGAACCGCGCGGGACCGGCGGCGACGACCACGACGGACAGCACGGCGAGGGCGATCACGACGACGGCGAGCACGGGGGCCGGCCCGACGAGGAGCCGCAGCACTGCAGCGCGAAAGCGCGTGGCGCCGTCCCTGCTCATGTCCCGACCCTGGCACAGCGGATCGCCGCGGGACCACCCACGACACCGACTCGTGACCAGCGGGAACGCGTGTGCCCGTCAGTGTGTTGGACCGTGTTGAACCGGGTCGGGATCTTGTTGATCCGAATGACCGTGCGCGAGTGGAGTGGACATGATCATGTTCGGCAACCGGCTGGCTACGACGATGGTGACGCGGGAGCAGGCGCTGCCGGGCCGGCCGACGCGGCCGTTCACGGTCCCGGAGACGCACGAGGTCCTCGGCACGCCGCTGGCCGGGCCATGGCCCGAGGGCACGCAGGTCATCTACGTCGCGATGGGCTGCTTCTGGGGCGCGGAGCGAATCTTCTGGCAGCTGCCGGGGGTCGTGACGACCGCGGTCGGGTACATGGGCGGGTTCACCCGCAACCCCACCTACGAGGAGACCTGCACGAGCCGCACCGGCCACACCGAGACGGTGCTGGTCGCGTACGACCCCGAGGTGACCTCACCCGAGCTGCTGCTGAAGGCGTTCTGGGAGAACCACGACCCGACCACCCCGAACCGGCAGGGCAACGACATCGGCACCCAGTACCGGTCCGCCATCTACTGGACCACCCCGCAGCAGGAGGCCGCGGTCAGGGCCACCAGCGAGGCGTTCCAGCGGGAGCTGACCGAGCACGGGCTGGGAGCGATCACCACCGAGATGCGGCCTGCTTCGGAGGCCGGCGAGTTCTACTACGCCGAGGACTACCATCAGCAGTACCTCCACAAGAACCCCGGCGGCTACTGCAACCACGGCCCCAACGGGTTGACGTGCCAGGTGGGCGCGCTGCCCTGACGGCTGAGCGGTTCTAGGTGGAGGCGGGCCGAACGGCTCGTCATCGCTCGCTACGGTCGTGCCGTGAGAAGCACCCGCCCCGAGGCGTGCAGCATCGCGAGCCTCGACCTGCACGAGCCGCTCGCCGGCACCGCCTCCACCACCGGTGGCTACCTGCTCCTCGAGCACGGCGGGCCGTGGGGCCGCAAGGCGATGGAGGAAGCGGCCTTTCCCGACGCGGGCGGTGTGCCGAGCGACCTCGGCCGCTGGCTCGCCGGTGCCGCGAAGGCGGCCGGCCTCACCCCTCTGCTGGTGCGCCGTCACGGTGGCACGCCGGGGCTGCCGGCCCGGCCCGTGGTCATGCTGGTGGTGCTCGGTGAGTCGGCCGGCTCTGCTGCGGAGGAGCCGTCCGGCCTTGGCGGCTTCGCCGTGTGGACCCAGGTCGACGACGTGGAGACGATCCGGGCCTGGGACGTCGACACGCTCGTCGCGCACGTCCGCGCCGGTCGGGTGCCCCATGGCTGGTCGGTGCTGGGCACGCAGTACCTGGTGTGCACCCACGGCCGCCGCGACGTGTGCTGCGCGGAGCTGGGCCGTCCGGTCGCGTCGGTGCTCGACGGCCTCGCGCCGCGCCAGGTGTGGGAGGTGTCCCACCTCGGCGGCCACCGGCTGGCAGCGAATGTGCTCGTCCTGCCGGACGGCGTGCTGTACGGCCGCGTCGACCCGGATGACGCGCTGGAGCTGGTCGCTGCGCATGCCGAGCACCGGTTGGTGCCGCGGCTGATGCGGGGTCACGCCGTACTGCCGTCCGCGCTTCAGGTCGGCGAGGTGGCTCTGCGGCAGGCGACCGGGGTGGATCGTTCGGCCGGTGTGGCGCTGCTGGACAGTGCGTCTGCCGCAATGGTGGACGTGGAGCCGGCTCTGACGGAAGCGGATGTCGTACGCACCAGCGCCCGTTGGGCGGTGCCGGGCGTCGGGTCAGGGGCCTGGCTCACGATCGTCGACACGACGGCGGGCACCGGGCCACCACGACCCGCGAGCTGCGGCGCCGAGCCCGCGCCCGCTCCGGACGAGCACGTCGTCGTCGAGGTCAGCGACGTGGAGGCGGCGGGTCGGGGTGCCGCCGGGTGGGACCGGGCACACATGTCGGCGGACGGGGTGGGTGAGCCGAGCGACGTCGTCGTGGAGATCTTGTCGATGCTGCCGGTCGGCGGCACGGCTGTCGACGTGGCCTGCGGGACGGGCCGGCACAGTCTCTGGCTGGCTGCGCACGGGTGGCAGGTGACCGGGGTCGACTACTCGCGCGCGGGGCTTCGGCTCGCCGCGGAGGAGGCAGCCCGGCGTGGGCTGTCGGTGAACTGGGAGCTGGCCGACGCCCGGCTCTGGACTCCCCCACGACCGTTCGACCTGGTGCTCATGGCCTTCGTGCATCTACCCGGGGCGGTGCAGCACGCGATCGAGTGGGTCGCACCGGGCGGCCACCTGGTGCTCGTGGCGCACGCGAAACGCAACCTGACCAAAGGTGTGGGCGGGCCGAGCGACGCCCGGCTCCTCCACGACTCCGACGAGCTCCGGACGGCCGCCAAGGACGCCGGGTTAGACGTCCTGCGCTGCGAGGAGGTCGAGCGCCCGACGGGCGACGGGACGGCGATCGACGTCGTCCTCGTCGGCCGTCGGGCCCAGCCCGGTCCGTGCGTCAGTGAGTGCGGTTGAGCAGCTGCTCGAAGGACTCGCTCAGCTCGAAGGGGTCGGCGACCGAGGCGGGTTCGCGTCGGACGACCTCACCGGCGAGCTCCCCGGCAGCGCGGTCGATCCGCTGCGCGAGGTGCGAGCGCTCGGAGCCGCCGAAGTCCTCGGTGGCGGCGAAGACGGACGTCGGGACGACGACGGCACGCAGGTAGGCGAACAGCGGCCGCAGCGCGTGCTCGAGCGCGAGGGAGTGTCGCGCCGTCCCCGCCGTTGCCGCGATGACCACCGGCTTGTCGACCAGGGACTCCCGGGGCAGCACATCGATGAACGACTTGAACAGCCCGCTGTACGAGGCGCTGAAGATCGGCGTCACGGCGATGAGCGCGTCGGCACCCGCGACGGTGTCGAGGGCCTCCTGCAGCTGCTCCGACGGGAAGCCGGTGAGCATGCTGTTCACCACGTCGTGTGCGCGGTCGCGAAGGTCGAGCACCGTCACCTCCGCGACCTGGCCACGCGCCTCCAGCTCTCGACGAGTCGCATCGGCCAGCTGGTCGGCAAGCATGCGGGTGGACGACGGCTGGCTCAGCCCCGCCGTCAGGACGGCGATCCTGCGGGAGCTCATCGCACCACCTCGGCGGTGCGCCCGGTGACGTCGTCCTCGGCGTGCACGGTGGCGTCGCGCCCGCCGCCGGCGGCAGCGACGAGCGAGGCGTGCGTGGGGGCGTCCGGCACGTCGGCGGGGCGGTTCTTGGCGAACTCCTCGCGCAGAACCGGCACGACCTCCTCACCCAGGATGTCGAGCTGCTCGAGCACCGTCTTGAGCGGCAGCCCGGCGTGGTCCATGAGGAACAGCTGGCGCTGGTAGTCGCCGACGTGGTCCCGGAACGTAAGCGTGCGGTCGATGACCTGCTGCGGGCTGCCCACGGTCAGCGGCGTCTGAGCCGTGAACTCCTCCAGCGAGGGGCCGTGCCCGTACACGGGGGCGTTGTCGAAGTAAGGGCGGAACTCGCGCACCGCGTCCTGGCTGTTCTTGCGCATGAAGACCTGACCGCCGAGGCCGACGATCGCCTGGTCCGCCCGGCCGTGCCCGTAGTGCTCGAACCGCTGGCGGTAGAGCCGCACCATCTGCTTCGTGTGCTGCATCGGCCAGAAGATGTTGTTGTGGAAGAACCCGTCCCCGTAGTACGCGGCCTGCTCGGCGATCTGCGGGCTGCGGATCGAGCCGTGCCAGACGAACGGCGGGACGCCGTCAAGCGGCCTGGGCGTGGACGTGAACGACTGCAGCGGCGTGCGGTGCTTCCCCTGCCAGTTCACGATGTCCTCGCGCCAGAGCCGGTGCAGCAGCGCGTAGTTCTCCACCGCCAGCTCGATCCCGTCGCGGATGTCCTTGCCGAACCAGGGGTAAACCGGGCCGGTATTGCCGCGGCCCATCATCAGGTCCACCCGGCCGTCGGCCAGGTGCTGCAGCATCGCGTAGTCCTCGGCGATCTTCACCGGGTCGTTGGTGGTGATCAGCGTCGTCGCGGTCGAGAGGCCGATCCGCTCGGTGCGCGCGGCGATCCAGCCGAGCATCGTGGTCGGGGAGGACGGCACGAACGGCGGGTTGTGGTGCTCGCCGGTCGCGAAGACGTCCAGGCCGACCTCCTCCGCATTCAGGGCGATGGCCATGATCGCCTTGATCCGCTCGCGCTCCGTCGGAGTACGGCCCGTGGTGGGGTCCATCGTGACGTCGCCGACGCTGAAGATGCCGAACTGCATGTCTGGTCCTGTCGGTCTCGGGTGCAGCTTCTTGCGCTTTCAACTATGTGCGTGCCCTCTGCATTCCCGACCGCCCACGCCCGTGCAACCGCCCATCCCGGCCTGTGCGACGTTCGGGAGGCGACACGCCGGCGCGTTCCACCCGGAACGTCGCACAGAACGAAGGGGCCGCCAGGAGTCACCGCGAAGGCGGCTTGCCGAGTGATCACGCGCGCCTACCGGGGCCGCCGCGCGGGTGGCCAGAGTCCATGATCACGAGCGAAGGGGCTGGTGGGGCTACGTGGAGGCGGGCACCTCGAACCGCGGTAGCAGCACGTGGATCAGGGGGCCGATGACAAGGGCGAACAGCACCGTGCCCACGCCAAAGGTTCCACCAAGGAGCCAGCCGATGAGCACGACGACGACCTCGATGCCGGTCCGCACGACCCGGATCGACCCGCCCGTCCGGGAGACCAGCCCGGTCATCAGCCCGTCACGGGGGCCGGGGCCGAACCGGGCGCCGATGTACGCCGCGGTCGCGATGGCGTTCAGCAGCACCCCGCCGACGAAGAGCCCGACGCGGGACCACAGGGGCAGGTGCTCAGGAATCAGACGCAGGGTGATCTCGGCGCAGGGGCCGATCACCAAGGCGTTGCTGATCGTGCCCAGACCAGGCCGCTCCCGAAGCGGTATCCACAGCAGCAGGACGAGCAGCGAGACGATGACGGCGACAGTCCCGAACGGCAGGCCGGTTACCTGGGACAGGCCCTGGTGCAGCACGTCCCACGGGATGTTGCCGAGCGCCGAGCGGACCACCATCCCCATGCTGACGCCGAACAGGACGAGGCCGACGTAGAGCTGCACCAGCCGCCGGGGCAGGCGACGACCGCTCGCGGCGCGCCTCAACACCGTCGCGCTGGAGTCACGATGCGAGGAACGCGAGCAGGTCCGCCCGCGTCAGCACCCCGGCCGGCTTCCCGTCGACGACGACCATGACGGCGTCCGCCCGCTGCAGCTCCGACCGCAAGGTCTCCACCGGCTCTCCGGCACCGACCAGCGGCAGAGGCTCTGCCATGTGCTTCTCCACGGGGTCGGCGAGCTTGGCCGCGCCGGAGAACACGGCGTCCAACAGGTCCCGCTCGCTGACCGAGCCGGCGACCTCGCCCACCATGACCGGCGGTTCCGCCTTCACGACGGGTACCTGCGACACGCCGTAGCCGTGCATGATCTCGATGGCGTCCCGCACCGTCTCGGAAGGATGGGTGTGCACGAGGTCGGGGAGGTCTCCGGACTTGCGCTGCAGGACGTCGCCGACAGTCGCCTGACCGTCGGCCGAGAGGAAGCCGTAGGAGGCCATCCAGCGGTCGTTGAAGATCTTGGTGAGATACCCGCGGCCGCCGTCCGGCAGCAACACGACCACGACGTCGTCCGGGCAGAGCTCCTTCGCCACCTCGATCGCCGCCACGACCGCCATCCCGCAGGAGCCGCCGACGAGCAGCCCTTCCTCGCGGGCGAGGCGCCGCGTCATCTCGAAGCTGGCGGCGTCCGACACCGCGACGATGCGGTCGGCGACGGTGCGGTCATAGGCAGACGGCCAGAAGTCCTCCCCGACCCCTTCCACGAGGTAGGGCCGGCCGGTCCCCCCCGAGTACACGGAGCCTTCCGGGTCGGCGCCGATCACCTGGACGGGACCGCTCTCCCGATCGGCGGACACGTCCTTGAGGTAACGACCGGTGCCAGTGATCGTGCCGCCCGTGCCGACACCGGCGATGAAGTGCGTGATGCGCCCCTCGGTGCCGGCCCAGATCTCCGGGCCGGTGCTCGCATAGTGGCTCGCGGGGTTGTGCGGGTTGGAGTACTGGTCCGGCTTCCAGGCGCCTTCGGTCTCACGGACGAGCCGGTCGCTCACCGAGTAGTAGGAGTCCGGGTGGTCGGGCGCCACGGCGGTGGGGCAGACCACGACCTCCGCGCCGTAGGCCTTGAGGACGTTCCGCTTGTCCTCGCTGACCTTGTCGGGGCACACGAAGATGCACCGGTAGCCACGCTGCTGGGCGACGAGGGCCAGCCCGACACCGGTGTTCCCGGACGTCGGCTCGACGATCGTCCCTCCTGGCTTCAGGGCACCTGACTCCTCCGCGGCGTCCACCATCCGGGCCGCGATGCGGTCCTTCACCGAACCGCCGGGGTTCAGGTACTCCACCTTGGCCAGGACCGTCGCCTGAATCCCTTCGGTGACCCGGTTCAGCTTGACCAGTGGCGTGTTGCCGATGAGCTCGGTGATGGTGTTCGCGTACTTCACCGGCACATCATCACAGAACGGCTGCGGTGCCCCCCAATCAGAAGCGCCGGTTAGCCTGAGGCAAGGTCATCACGGCGTCTCGGGGAGGTCGGCACTTGTCGAGAGCGAGCAGAGCACGGCGGATCGCCGCTGCGGCGGCGTTCGGGGGCGGCGGCCTGACGGCCCTGGGCGCGCTCGGGGTCGGCGTGGTCACGGCGGAGGTGAGGCTCGCGCGCCGGCAGATCGGCCAGCCGTTCGGGTCACACGGCCCGGCTGCGGACGGCCTCTACGGCAGCGGCCCGGGTGACCCCATCGACCTTGTACTGGCGGGCGACTCCAGCGCCGCCGGCCTCGGCTGCGAGTCCCCGCGCCAAACGCCGGGCGCGATCCTGGCCACCGGCCTCGCCGCCGTCTCCGGACGCCCGGTGCGGCTGACAAACGTCGCCGTCGTCGGCGCGCAGTCGTCCGGGCTCGCGGCCCAGCTGGACGAGCTCCTGGAGCGGGTGCCGGACCCGGACGTCGCAGTGATCATGGTGGGCGCGAACGACGTGACGCATCGAGTGAAGCCGCCTGTCGCCGTCCGGGCTCTCGTCTCGGCGGTGACCCGGCTGCGGGAGGCGGGAGCAGAGGTCGTCGTCGGCACTTGCCCCGACCTGGGCACGGTCGAACCGATCCCCCAGCCGTTGCGGTGGATCGCCCGCCGCCTCAGCCGGGAAATGGCCGCAGCGCAGACGATCGCCGTGGTCGAGGCCGGCGGGCGGTCGGTCTCGCTCGGCAACATGCTCGGTCCGGAGTTCGAGGCCAAGCCGCACGTGATGTTCAGCCAGGACCGGTTCCACCCCTCCGCAGCGGGGTACGCGCGGTGCGCCTCAGCGCTGTTGCCCTCCGTCTGCGCGGTGGCCGGTTACTGGCCGGACGGCGGGGCGGAGCGGGCTCCCGAACGCTGGCGCGGCGAGGGTGTGGCGCCCGTGGCCAGGGCTGCGGTGGTCGCTGCGGACGAACCGGGCACGGAGGTGGCGGCCACGAAGGTCGGCGGCGACGAACGAGGCCGTCAGGGTCGTTGGGCGATGCTGCTGCGACGGCGGCGTCAACCGCTGCCGGAGGTGGAGCAGCCGCACGCCGACGGGGCGAGCGAGCCCGACCCCGGGTTGCTCACCGAGGCGTCCGTTCTGCCCGACGACAGCAACGGTTCGGCGAGCAACGAGGGTTCGGCGAGCAGCGACCGGGCGGCACGCGAACCAGCCGAAGGCACCGGGGCGGTGACTACGGTCACAGATGCGGCCCCTCGCGCTTCGGCTGCCGACACGTAGCATCGCGATAAGCCGAGTGGCGAGTCGCCAGCAGAGCGCCACGCATCCCGAGGAGGACCCTCATGCCCGAGGCCGTCATCGTCTCCACCACCCGAAGCCCCATCGGGCGAGCGTTCAAGGGCTCGTTGAAGGACGTCCGGCCGGACGACCTGGCCGCAACGATCGTTCAGGCGGCGCTCGACAAGGTGCCGGCGCTGAACCCGGCGGACATCGACGACCTCTACCTCGGCTGTGCTGAGCCGTGGGGCGAGCACGGCTACAACATGGCCCGGGTCGTGGCGGTCCTCGCGGGGTACGACCACCTGCCAGCCGTGACGGTCAACCGGTTCTGCGCCTCCAGCGTCCAGACGACCCGCATGGCCTACCACGCGATCAAGGCGGGCGAGGGCGAGGCGTTCATCTCCGGCGGCGTGGAGATGGTGTCCCGCTACAAGAGCTTCGCCGGCGCCGGTCTCGGCGACGCCTCCGACCAGAACCCGAAGTTCGACGAGGCGGTGGCCCGCAGCAAGCGCACCGCCGAGAAGAACGAGACCTGGACCGACCCGCGCGAGCAGGGGCTCCTGCCCGACGTCTACCTGGCCATGGGCCAGACCGCCGAGAACGTGGCGACCCTCACGGGCGTGAGCCGGCAGGCCCAGGACGAGTGGGGCGTCGAGTCGCAGAACCGGGCCGAGAAGGCGATCGCGGACGGGTTCTTCGCCCGCGAGATCACGCCTGTGACCACTCCCGACGGCAGGGTGGTCGACGCCGACGACTCCCCGCGGCCCGGCGTGACCCTTGAGGGGGTGCAGGGTCTGCAGCCGGTGTTCCGCGAGAACGGCATGGTCACCGCCGCCAACTGCTGCCCGCTCAACGACGGCGCCGCGGCACTCGTCGTGATGAGCGACAGCAAGGCCCGAGACCTCGGCCTCACGCCGCTGGCAAGGGTCGTGTCGACCGCCGCGAGCGCCCTGTCGCCGGAGATCATGGGCCTCGGCCCGGTGGAGGCGTCCGGCAAGGCGCTCGAGCGCGCCGGCATGACGATCAGCGACATCGACCTGGTCGAGATCAACGAGGCGTTCGCGGCGCAGGTGCTGCCGAGCGCGGACGAGCTGGGCATCGACTACGACAAGCTCAACGTGCACGGCGGGGCGATCGCGCTCGGCCACCCGTTCGGGATGACCGGAGCGCGCATCACCACCACCCTGCTCAACGGCCTGCAGACCCGGGACAAGCAGTTCGGCCTCGAGACCATGTGCGTCGGCGGCGGCCAGGGCATGGCGATCATCTACGAGCGGCTCAGCTGACTCCTGGCCGGGCGACAGCGAAAGCCCCCGGCTCGGTCACGGGTCGGGGGCTTTCGTCGTCCTCGGTCAGAGCTGGATGCCCCGGCTCAGCGCGCCGTCCACCAGCAGGTGCGCCCCGGTGGTGAAGGCGGACACCGGGCTGCTGAGGAAGACAACCGCCCGCGCCATCTCCTCCGGGGAGCCCATCCGGCCGGTCGGGTTCGCCGCCAGCTGCGACGAGTACAGGTCCGGCATGTTTCGCTCGGCGCCGTGCCAGAAACCGCCCGGGAAGTACGTGTTCCCCGGCGAGACCACATTGGCCCGCACCCCGCGGCCGCCCGACTGGTACGCCAGGCCTTTCATGTAGCCGAGGATCGCCGTCTTCATGGTCGCGTACGGGCCCGCGGCGAAGTCGGCCTCGCGCCCGGACACGCTGGAGATCGCCACGATCGACCCGTGCCCGCTGGCCTCCAGGTGTGGCAACGCCGCCTTGGCGAGCCGGACGGTGTGCATGAGGTCGGTCTCGAAGCCCGTGTACCAGTTCTCCTCGGTGTCCGGGACGGCGATGGCACTGACGTTGGCGACGACCGCGTCCAACCCGCCCATGCGGGCCGCCGCCGCCTCCACCCAGGCCACCAGTCCGGGACCGTCGGCGACGTCCAGCCGGACGCCGGTCGCCCGGCCGCTGCCCCGGCCGGCCAGCGCCTTCTCGGTCGCCTCGATCTCGCCCGCGTCGCGAGCGCAGAACTCCACGACGGCGCCCTCGTCGGCGAACGCCTCGACGATCGCCCGGCCGATGCCGCGGGTGCCCCCGGTGACGAGCACGCGGGAGCCGGTGAGCTGCAGGTCCATGGGGTGCTCCCGGTTCTCGAGGGTCACAGCAGCGACGCGGCGCGCCGCCGGAGCTCTTCGTGCAACCCGCCGAACGCCGTGGCCGGGGGCAGCAGTGCCTTGGCGACCTTGACGACGGCGCTGTAGTTGGCGTCGCACACGTTGGCGATCGGCGACTCGGACACCTGCGACAGCAGCTGGTAGCCGTCCATGGGCGAGAGCCCGTACAGCTCGCCGAGCCAGCGGACCATCTCGACGGCGCCGATCCGCCAGGCGTCCTCCAGCGGGCGACTCGAGCCCACGGCCATCCACGAGGCGTCGTCCTCGATCCGCGGCCAGAGCGGGGCGCCGCCCTTGATCAGCTCCACGACCAGGGTCGTGGTCATGGCGCCCTCGACCGCCGTGCCGCAGGCCTCCCCTTCGCCCTGGCGGTAGTGGCCGTCGCCGACGGAGAACAGCGCGCCCTCGACGTTGACGCCCAGGTAGCAGGTGGAGCCGGCGCGCATCTGCGGGGTGTCCATGTTGCCGCCGAACCGCTCGGGCACCAGCGAGCTGCGCACCTCGCCGCCGGGCGGCGCGACCCCGACGGTGCCGAGCATCGGCTCGATCGGCAGCTCGACGCGCAGGTCGACCGACGTGGCGACGAAGCCGACGGTGTTCCGTGCCCGGTCCACCTCGTAGATCCACGTCTTGTCGGGCAGCGGCTCCTGCAGGGTGGCGACGCGGTCGGTGCTCGTCAGCCCGCCGAAGAAGGGGATCGCCGCGGAGGCGCCCCAGTCACGCGCCGGTTCGAGGGCGACGAAGTGCAGCGCGAGGGTGTCGCCGGGCTCGGCTCCCTCGACGTAGAACGGCCCGGTCTGCGGATTGACGAACCGGAGGTCGACCTTCTCGCTGGAGAGGTCCTTGGTCGACTGCAGGGCGCCGTTGAACGCGTCCTCCGACCACAGCCGCAGCGCCGTGCCGGGCCGGACACGGGCGAGCGGAACGACGCCGCCGAAAGTGAACGCGTACTGCTCGAACGTGGGCACGACCTCGACGACGTCCATGGCGCATCCTAGGAGGGTGGTGCCAAACGGGCATCAGCGGGGACGTCGCCGGCACGTGAGGCGGGGCCATGGCCCGAGGCCATCCCGATCCGGGGCCGCGACCGGTCGAAGACGCCGGGGTGTCGGGGGCCGTTTCGGGGCCGGAGGAGGCTCTCAGGGGCCGAATTCGGCTGCTGGGCGGCGCGATCCGGTCCCCAGCCTCCCTCCTCAAGCGGTGGCAACGGTCCACCCCCGTCCGGGGACGTGGACCACGTCAAGGACCGCGAGCCGGGCCAGGTTGACCGCCGCGGCGAGCAGCGCGAAGTCGGCGGCGACCTTGCTCAGGCCGCGCACCCGGGCTCGTCGCCCGCCGTGCTTGCGGCGCATCAGGTGGCCGATCTTGCGTTCCACCTTCGGGCGGGTCGCCCGATAGTCGGCGACCCAGTCCGGATGGGCCTGCCGGGCCCGTGCCGCGGCCAGCTGCTCCTCGTGGGCGCCGACGGTGATGGCGCGCCCGGCCTTGGCGGTGGTGCACCGCTGACGCAGCGGGCAGCCCGCGCACACCGGGCCGAAGGTGGCGGTCCCGGCGCCCTGGGTGCCGCGCCGGATCGGCGCGGTGTGCCCGGCCGGGCAGGTCACGCTGTCCTGCTGCAGGTCGATCGTGAACTCGGACTTGGCGAACCGGCCACCGGTGTTGACCGGCTGTTGGGTCTTGCACTTGGACTCGATCCCGGCCCGCTCGAGCCGGTCGTGAAACGCCCCCGTGCCGTACGCGTTGTCCCCATACACGGCAGCGGGTTTCGCCTCGTCGGCCTCACCCGTGCCGTCGGCGCCGCCGACGGGCCTGTCGGCCGCCTCAGGCTCGCCCACCGGCCCGGTCTCGCGGTCCTCGCCGGCCGTCACGTCGCCGGCCGTGATGTCCTCGGCCGGGCCGTCGTTCGCCGGGTCGGCGGTGGGTTGCTCATCGAGCAGGTCGCCGATCAGTTCCTCTGCGACGGACGCGTCGCCGGCGTTGCCGGCGGTGGCCGTGGTGGCGGTGATGATCTCGCTGTCCGGGTCGATCCCGGCGTGCCCCTTGTACCCGTCGAACCCGCGCGCGGCGGTCTTGTGCCCGTGCCGGGCCTGCGGGTCGACCGTGGAGATCACCCGGTCCTTCGCGACCCGCCGCGCGATCCGGAACACCCCGTCCTCGCCGGCCTCCAGGTCCTGACCGAGCACCGTGGCCAACAGTTCCCCGGCCGCGGTCACCGGATCGGTCAGCTCCTGCCCGTCCAGGGCGGCCAGCACCGCTCTGCCGTCCTTGGCCAGCGCGTCGACCAGGGCCTCCCGGGCCGCGGCGTCGTCCCAATCACAGACCGGCTTGCCCGCACCGGCGTAGTCGTCCTGGCGGGTCAGCACCGCCCGCAGCTGCGCTTCCAGGACGGCGTCCGCGGCCCGCAGCACACCCCGGATCGCCGAGCGGACCAGGGTGACGGTGTCCATCGTGGCCACCGCGTCATAGATCGGTGTGGAGTCCAGCACCCGCTTGCGCCCGACCAGCCCCGCCGCCTTGGCGACCTCCAGCACGGCCTGAAAGATCCGGTCCGGGCGTGCCGAGCGCGCCAACCTCGCGCGCATGTCCACCAACACCGTGTGCACGAACCCCGGATAGTCAAAGTCCAGCCCGCCCGCCGCGTACTTCCAGCGCGCGTCGAAGCAGAACCGGTCCACCGCCTCCCGATCGCTGCAGCCCTCGATGCGCTGCAGCACCATCACCACCGCCACGATCATCGGCGGCACCGACCGGCGCCCCACGTCGGTGAACAGGTCCGCGAACATCTCGTCCGGGAACAACCGGTGACACTCCCGATGCAGCAACCCGTAGATCGAGTCCGGTGCCACCCGCGGCTCACAGAACCCAACCGTGGACCGGAACAGGTCCGCCTGCCTCGGGGCCAGCCCCAACGTCACGACTCACCCCGCCAGCAAGACCCTTGGCTCATAAGGAGATTCTCCCGGACCGCGCCTCCAAGACCCGGGACCGCCACGCCCGAAAAACACCACCCACCTAGACCGGGTGGGCAAAGGCCAGCGTCGGTGAGCTGACGACTGCCCAGAACATGGCGGGCGCGACGGCCAAGAGCAGTGCGACCGGCTTCGGCGATCGTCGCGCGACAACAGTGCGCAACATGGGTGAAGGCCCCCTGGCTCTACAACGTCGAGGCGGGTCTCACCACGAGCTCCCCAGGACTTGCAGCCCAGGAGCCGGAGGTGACCGAATGTAGTCGTGGATCGTCGCTTCCTCGCTGGTCATGGCATTCAAATGACTCTCGGGAGCCTGCAACAGGCATCTGCAGGGGATCTCCAGGCTTCCCGGCGCCTGAATGTGACGAGATGTCCGTTGTGGGCACGAATGCCCCGATGCGCACGCGTAAAGATCGCCCATTCGGCCAATCACCCACATGCGGCACACGTGAGCCGCCGCTCCCGTTCCCACGAGGAACGGGGACGCCGGGGGGCCGCGTTTCGCAGCCTGCCGGCGTCCCGCTTCCGGTCACGGAGGCAGGGTGTCCGTCACGGGAGTACAGGCAGACGAGCCGGTTCTCCGCTTCGCGTACCCTGAATGGTTGTGGCAACAGTCGACTTCCCCGCAGAGATCCGCGGCCTGAAACAGTCGCTCGACCGCATTCGCGACGTCAGCGACATGGAGGGCCTGCGCAAGCAGATCGCCGAGCTCTCCGAGCAGGCCTCTGCGCCCGACCTGTGGGACGACCCCGACGCCGCCCAGAAGATCACCAGCAGGCTCTCCCACGCCCAGTCCGAGCTGGAGCGCCTGGAGCGGATGGCCCAACGCATCGAGGACCTCGAGGTCCTGGTGGAGCTCGGCGAGGAGAGCGACGACCCAGCCGAGCGTGCCGCCACGCGTGAGGAGACGGAGCTGGAGCTCGCCTCCATCCGCAAAGGGCTCGACGAGCTCGAGGTGCGCACCCTCCTCTCGGGCGAGTACGACGAGCGGGACGCCCTGATCACCATCCGCGCCGAGGCCGGGGGCGTGGACGCCGCCGACTTCGCGGAGATGCTCCTGCGCATGTACACGCGCTGGGCCGAGCGGCACGGCTACAAGTCGGAGGTGATGGACACCTCCTACGCCGAGGAAGCCGGCATCAAGTCGGCGACGATGGCGATCCACGCGCCCTACGCCTACGGGACCCTCTCCGTCGAGCAGGGCACCCACCGGCTGGTCCGCATCTCCCCCTTCGACAACCAGGGACGCCGCCAGACGTCCTTCGCCGGCGTCGAGGTCCTGCCGGTGGTGGAGGAGACCGATCACATCGACATCCCGGAGAACGACCTCCGGGTGGACGTCTTCCGCTCATCGGGGCCCGGTGGGCAGAGCGTCAACACCACGGACTCCGCCGTTCGGCTGACGCACATCCCGACCGGCATCGTCGTCTCCTGCCAGAACGAGAAGTCCCAGCTGCAGAACAAGGCAGCCGCGATGCGCGTGCTCCAGGCGAAGCTCCTCGAACGGGCTCGCCAGGAGCGGCAAGCGGAGCTCGACGCCCTCAAGGGCGCGGACTCCGGCAGCTGGGGCAACCAGATGCGGTCCTACGTGCTGCACCCGTACCAGATGGTCAAGGACCTGCGGACCGAGCACGAGGTCGGCAACCCGTCGTCCGTGTTCGACGGTGAGATCGACGACTTCCTCGAGTCGGGGATCCGGTGGCGCAGGCATGCCGACCGAGCCGACGGCTGAGGCGACCACAGACCGGCCGCACTGTTCACGCTGTGGCCGCGTGTCGCCGTCCGCACCTCCCCCGATCGGGTGGTCCGGCGGCGCCGAGCGCGGCCGCACCAGATGGGTGTGCGACCGTTGCACCCGGGAGAACCTGCGCAGCATCGAGGGAAAGCTGCCCACCGACTGGTGGTGAGCCCGATGCCGCGAGAAGCCCTAGCTGACAAGGGGAACGATGCGTAGTCACCTGTTCGACGAGGCTCACGCCGAGAAGCAGGCGCAAGGCCCGTGGACGCTGCAGAGCCACAAGATGCTCAAGGTGACGCTCGGCCCTGACGTCCTGGCCGCCAAGGGTTCGATGGTCGCCTACCAGGGGCAGGTGCAGTTCCACCACGAGAGCGCCGGCAGCCTGCAGCGGCTGATGAAGAAGGTCCTGACCGCAGAGGACACCCCGCTCATGCGCGTCTCGGGCCAGGGTGAGGTGTTCTTCGCCCGTAACGCCGAGCACGTCTTCACCGTGCAGCTCGAGGGTGACGGGATCAGCGTCGACGGGCAGAACCTGCTCGCCTTCGATGCGGCGCTGCAGTGGGACATCAAGCGCGTGCAGGGCGCGGGGATGATGAGCGGTGGGCTGTTCAATGTCGAGGTCGGCGGGCACGGCATGGTCGCGCTCACGAGCGACGGCCCGCCGATGCTGCTGGATTGCTCCGAACAGCCCACCTACGTGGACATCCAGGCGGCTGTCGCCTGGTCGGCCCGTCTGCAGCCGCAGGTGGTCAGCAGCCTGAACATGCGCTCGATGCTGCGCGGCGGCTCCGGCGAGGCGTTCCAGTACGCCTTCCACGGGCCGGGTTTCGTCGTCGTCCAGCCGAGCGAGGGGCAGCCCGCCGGCGCCGGTGGTCAGCAGCGCAGCGGTGGC
>JASBSH010000368.1 GCA_030149025.1 Actinomycetales bacterium
GTCGCCGTCCCAGGACCCGTAGACGAGTGCCGCGTCACCGGAGCCCTTGTTGCCGTCGGCGGCGTCGACGATCCGCAGGTCCGCACGGTCGCCGCCGAGGTTCTGCACGGGACGGGCGAACTCCATGACCAGCTCACCGTCGAGCCCGAGCGTCACGTAGTACGGCTCGTCGGGGTTCGGGTCGGACAGGTTCAGCGACTCGCCCGGTACGGCGTGGCCGGCGGGCACGTCCGTGCCGTTGGCGCGTTTGTTCGGTGCGTACGACACCACGGTCTGGGAGTCGTCGGTGTAGCACGTCTCCCACTGAGCCGGCGTCAGGTCCAGGCCGATCAGCACCGGGTCGTGGTCCGACGAGCGGTACGGGTCGGCCGAGTACCAGTCCGCCGGCCGCCCGAAGTCGAGGTTGTAGTCGAAGGCGTCCGGTTCGTCGGCGTTGACGTGCCACTCCTGGGCACCGGTGACCTGGGCGTCCAACGAGCGGTTGGCCAGCGCGTGGTCCAGGTAGCCCGCCATGCCGTCGAACACGTAGCCGTAGGCGTAGTCACCGCCGAACCGCTTCACCTCGTCGGTGTACCCGGCGTCGACCAGCGCCTTGATCGGGTCCTCGTGGTCGTAGGAGTTCAGGTCGCCGATGATCAGCTGGTCGGGGTCGCCGGATCCGGTCGGGTCGCCGGCGAGGTAGTCCGCGATCGCCTGCGCGGCGCGCGTCCGGGTCAGATTGCAGTTGCCCTGCCCGTCCCCGGTGTCCGGGTCGCCAGCACAGGCGGACCCCTTGGACTTCAGGTGGTTCACCGACACCGTGAACCGAGCATCGGTGCCGACCTCGTCGAAGGTCTGCGTCAGCATCGGCCGGTTCTTCGTGTCGTCGAACCGCCGGTCGATGGAGCTGTCCAGGACGGCGAAGTCACCGACCGGGCGCACCACACCCGGCTTGTAGAGGAAGCCGAGCCGGATCGCGTCCGTGCCGATCACGCCGGTGTCGATGTAGTCGTACGTGCCGGCGCCGAGCTTGGCGTTCAGGCCGGCGACGAGGTCTGCCGCGGGTTCGACGCCGGTGGTGTTCTCCATCTCCATCAGCCCGACGACGTCGGCGTCCAGCGCGGCCAGTGCCGAGACGATCTTGGCACGCTGGCGCTCGAGCTCCGCCGCGCTGTTGGCGCCCCGGCAGCCCTGGTCCTTCGCGGGACCGCAGGACTTCTGGCCTTGGTCCAGCGTCAGGAAGTAGTTGAGGACGTTGAAGCCCGTCACCTTCACCGAGCCGCCAACATCGGGCGCGAAGGTCGGCCGGGGGTTCGCCGCCGTGTACTGCCCGTACGTCGTCGGTTGGACACGGTAGAGGCCGTAGGTGTCGTCGACGACTCCCTGGAGGCCGGAGATCGTGTCGCCGCCGCGGAAGGTGTTGTCCTTGCCGAACGGCTCCCCGTTGCCGGGGTGCGGGATGGGGTTCGGGTTCTGCCTCGAGCTCGAGTCGTCGATGGTGATCCGGCGCTTTGCGTACTCGGCTGCCAGCGCTTGCGCCTCGGCACCCGGCTCCGCGACGGCGGTCGGCGTGAAGAGGCGGTCCAAGCCCTCCAGCGGCTTGGCCACCGTGACCTGGCCGAACCGGTCGTAGTCGAAGTACTCGCTGATCACCAGCTCGTCGACGAGCTGGACCAGCATGCCCTCGTACCGCTCCAGCTCATCGGCGGCATCCAGTGGGAACGACACGGCGGTCGGTGCCATCGACACCGATGGCACGTCGCACTCCACCACCGTCGCGGTGGTCAGCTGCGTCGGGGCGGTGCCGGTCGGGGTGTACTCGCCCACCCTGCCGGTGACCCGAACCGTCTGACTCTCCTCGACCGGGATGGCGCTACCACCCACGAAGACGAAGACGCCCTCGGACGTGGCCGGGTCGCCGTCCACGTCCTCCGGCTCCTCCTGCACGTAGTAGCCGCCGAGGCCCGGCTTGACCGCGGTGACCACGGCCTGGACCGTCACGGTCTGTCCCAGAAGAGGCGACCGGTCCCCGCTGCCCTGGACCTGGTTGACGCCGGTCGCGTCCCCGGTGCACCGCTCAGCGGGCGGGTCGTCCGGCGGAGTGGCGCCGCCGAAGGTCTGCCCGGCGTTCGGCGCGCCCTTGGTGTTGCTGCCGTCCGTCTTCGTCCATGTGAAGTTGCCGTACGTGCCGCCGGTGCCCGTGAGCTGCAGCGACGACCCGATCGGCTCCGACCCGCTCTGCGAGACACCGACATCCGTCGACGTCATCCCGCTCGCGGGCCCGTTGGTCGCCGTGAGCGTGCCCTCGTAGCTCAGGAACTGGACGACGTCACTCCCCTTCACGAGAGCCATCCCGTCAGGTGCCCCGTTCTGGAGCCCGGCAGCGTCGACCGCCTGCGTCCCGTACCCGGCCTGCTGGTCGGCGAGGACGCCGGACAGCGGCAGCGTGGCGTAGCTTTGCCCGTTGGCGCCGTTGTAGAGGACGACGCTCCAGCCGGTCAGGTCGGTGCCGGCCGGTCCGGCGACCTCGATGAACTCGCCGACGTCTGCACCGGCGTTGTCGTAGTGGAACTCGTTGATGAAGACCTTGGAGTCATTGCCCGGGACGGCCGACGCCGGCAGCGCGGTCAGCGGCAAGCTCAGCGGCAGGCTCACCAAGGCTGCTGCCGCCGAGGCGGCGATGAACGGAACGGTCCTTCGTGCAGGACGTCGCGGGCGGGCTCGGCGTGCAGCGCGTCTGGTCACTCGTTCCTCCGGGACGTCGTCGTCTGGGACTGGGGCGGGTGAAGGCGCGTCATTGTTACGCACAGTACCGGTGGCCCGTAAGACATTCGGGCGATCAACCGGTGAATCCGGAGGAAACAACCGTAAGCCGGGCAGAGGCGGCGGCGTCGTCGCAACAGTCAGTGACCGCCGGCCTAACGTCGGCGCAAGAGGTCCTCGATGACCTGCGCGACGCCGTCCTCCTCACATGGGGGCGCGACATGGGCAGCGGCCGCGAGCGCTTCCGGGTGCCCGTTCGCCATCGCGTAGCCCCGTCCCGCCCAGCCGAGCATCTCCAGGTCGTTCGGCATGTCGCCGAAGGCAACGACGTCCTCCGGGCCGATGTCGTGCTCGCTCGCGAACTCGGCGAGGGTGCTCGCCTTGCTCACCCCGAGCGCCGACACCTCGACCAGGGAGTCATTGACGTTGGAGTGCGTCGGTTCCGCGATGCCCTCGAGCGCCTCACGCGTCGCGGCAAGCATCTCGTCGCCGCTGCTGGTCTCGTGCCGCAGCAGCACTTTCACCACGGACGGCGCCGGCGCCAGCAGGTCGTCCAGGGCGCCGACGCGCTGGTGGCTCGTGGCGTCCCAGCGGGTGCGGTACGCCGGTTC
>JASBSH010000369.1 GCA_030149025.1 Actinomycetales bacterium
GTCGCCGGTGCCCGCATCGCCCTTCGAGCGGATCATCGCCGCGCCCTCGTTGATGCGGCGCAGCGCCTCGCCGAGGTTCGTCGCACCGCACACGAAAGGCACGGTGAACGCCCACTTGTCGATGTGGTTGCTGTAGTCGGCCGGGGTGAGCACCTCGGACTCGTCGATGTAGTCCACGCCGAGGCTCTGCAGCACCTGCGCCTCGACGAAGTGACCGATGCGGGCCTTCGCCATCACGGGGATCGAGACGGCCTCGATGATGCCGTCGATCATGTCCGGGTCGCTCATCCGGGAGACGCCGCCCTGCGCGCGGATGTCAGCGGGGACCCGCTCGAGAGCCATCACCGCGACGGCCCCGGCATCCTCGGCGATCTTGGCTTGCTCGGGGGTGACGACGTCCATGATCACACCGCCCTTGAGCATCTCGGCCATGCCGCGCTTGACGCGTGCGGTGCCGACGACGTTCTGCTCAGGGGCGTTCTGGGACTGCTCGGTGGACACCGTGACCTCGCTCGGAATGGTGGCTGGATGTGCTCGTCGATCAACTGGATGCCGCGGAGGCGCGCGGCCGCCCTCTGCGCGACCTCTCCCATGGTATGCCCGACGGCGGGGTGCCCCGTGAACCGGCATTTCATGATCAGCGTCTGGGGGTTCGCGCGGGCTGGTGGTGGCGGGATCCCATGATCAGCGTCTGGGGGGTCGGGCGGGCTGGTGGTGGCGGGATCCCATGATCACCGCCGGGGTTGTCAGGACGGCGATCAGGACGGGGACGGCGACAGGTTGCGTGGCAGCCCGGCCGGCGGTTCGTCGTCCATCTCGAAGGTGCGCGGCCAGCGGGCACGGCCCGCCAGCCGCGTCCAGCGCACGAGTCGCTTGCCGCGGAGCCGCCTCGCCGTGCTCACGGCGTCGTTGTAGAACCGTCGCGCGAGCGTGGCTCGCCAGCACGCCGCCCCGAGGTCGGCGAGCAGGTCCCGGCCGTAGGGGTCGGCGCTGACGTCCTCCACGACGTCGGCGGTCAGCGTGGCGCGAAGCGCCTGGCTCAGGTCGCTCTCGAACTCCTCACGGGCACGGTTCAGCGTGCCGTCGCGGGGTTCAGCCGCGTCAGGTGGCGGCCCGCCGTCGTCCGGCAAAGTGTCCGCCTCCCCGACCGCGACCGCTTCGGACGCGGCACCGGCGAGCAGCAGGGAGCTCGCCGGGTCGAGCAGACCGGAGCCGGCGAGCACGCGGGAGGTCGCGGCCCGCCGCAGCAGCTGGTTGTCCAGAGCGGCGCCGGCCGACTCGACGCGGTGGTGCAGACGGTCAAGCCGGCTGGCGAGTGACGCGAGGTACCAGGCGACGACCCCCACGAAGAGGAGCACCGCGAGGGCGACGGTGAGCCAGTCCTCGCCGGTCATGCCCGCCACCTCGAGATCAACCGCCGCAGCCGCGCCTCCACGACGGAGTTACGGTCCTCCAACGGCTCGGAGCCGGCGGGCGTCAGCACCGTCTCGTAGACCGCGAGGATGTCCTGGGCGACGACCGACCAGTCGTACCGGCGCACGGCCGCGTGCCCGGCCTCGGCAAGGGACTTGCGCCGCGCCGGGTCGGCGAGCACCGAGTCGATCGCGTCCACCAGGGCCGCAGCGTCGCCGGTGGGGAACAGCAGTCCCAGGCTGCCGTCGTCCAGCACCCGCCGGAACGCGCCCAGCCGGCTGGCGACGACGCACGTCCCGGCGCTCATGGCCTCCACCAGCACGATGCCGAAGCTCTCGCCGCCGGTGTGCGGCGCGACGTACACGTCGACGGAGCGCAGCAGCGAGGCCTTCTCCTCGTCGGTGACCGCGCCGAGGAACTCCACCGCGCGCAGGGCTGGGCCGAGCTGCTCCAGGGCGTCGTCACGGTCGCCGCGACCCGCGACCAGCACCCGCAGCCCGGGCCACTTCTCCAGCAGCGCCGGCACCGCGGCGCACAGCACGTGCAGCCCCTTGCGCGGTTCATCGATGCGGCCGAGGAACGCGAGGGTGGGTGCGTCCGGCGTTCCGGTCCACTGCTCACGGACGGGCGCCGACGCGAACGCGTCGACGTACACGCCGTTCGGGATCACCACGGCGTCGCCGCCGAGGTGGTCGACCAGGGTGCGGCGCGCGTCCTCGCTGACGGCGATGCGGGCGGAGATCTTCTCCAGGGCCGGGCGCACCACCGGGTAGGCGGCCTGCATCGCCCGCGAGCGCAGGTTGGCGGTGTGGAAAGTCGCGACGATCGGCTCGGTCGCGTTCCAGAGCGCGAGCAGCGACAGGCTCGGGGTGATCGGCTCGTGGATGTGGACGACGTCGAAGTCGCCATCCGTCAGCCAGCGCCGCACGCGTGCGTTGCTCACCGGGCCGAAGCTCACGCGCGCGACCGAGCCGTTGTACTTCACCGGGACGGCGCGCCCCGCGGCCTCGACGTACGCCGGTACCGGTGTGTCGTCGTCCGCCGGTGCGAGGACGCTTACGTGATGGCCGGCGGCGATCAGGTGCTCGGCGAGGTCGCGGACGTGGAACTGCACCCCCCCGGGCACGTCCAGGGAGTAGGGGCAGACGATCCCGACGCGCATTCTCACGCCTCGCTCTCACGCCTCGCTGCGGACGCGCTCGTCGCGGGCGGGGTCGAGGTCGGCGACGAACACCTTCTGCAGCATGTGCCAGTCCTGCGGCGCCTCGTCGATGCCCGTGGCGAGCGAGTCGGCGCACGCCTGCAGCATCTGGCTGACCCGGGCGGCTCGGTCGGCTCCGTCAATCACGCTGGGCCGCTTCACCGGTTCGCCGAACTCGATCACGATCCCCCAGCCGGACCTCGCCACCCGTGCCCGCGCCGCGTCGAGCCGTTCGTACCTGATCGTGACGGGGATCAGCTCGGCACCGGTGATCTCGGCGAGCATGGCCGGGCCGCCCGCCATCCGGGCCGGCTCGCCGAAGAAGTCCACCTCGATGCCGCGAGCGGTGAGGTCGCGGTCGGCGAGCAGCGGCACGAAACCGTCCTTCTTGAGCCGCCGGGCGAGCGTGCCGAACACACCGGGGTCACCGAGGTTGAGGATCTCCATGCCCAGGCGGCGGCGGAAGTCGAGGAACGCGTCTGAGACCTCTGCCGGCTCAAGCCGTTCCGCCACCGTGGTGACCGGGGCGAGATCGATGGTCGACCAGGCACCGGCGTGGTCCCAGTTGCCCATGTGACCGAGGAACATCACGACGGGTCTGCCCTCCCTGACCAGGGACCGGACGTACTCGTCGCCGGTCGTACGGACCCCGGCACGGATCCGCTCCTCGTTCCAGGTCGGCAGGCGGAACGCGTCGCACCAGTACCTCAGGTACGACCGCATGCCGTCCCGGCTGAGGCGGCGCAGCTCGCCGTCCGAGGCATTCGGCCGCACTCGCGCCAGGTTCGCCTCGAGCTGGCGGACGCCCTTGCCCCGCAGGGCCCAGATGAGGTCGCCGGCGAGGGCGAACACGGCGTACGCGAAGCGTTCGGGCAGCCAGCGCACGACCCGCCACCCGCCCAGGTAGGCGAGGACCGAGGCGCGGTGCCGAAGCCTCGTCACGTCGACTCCGCCAGCGCCATCGCCTGCTTGCGCACCACGAGCATGCGCTGGACGACCGTGACGAGGCTCGCCGCCGCGAGCAGCGCGAGCACGATCGTGAGCACGATCCGCGGCAGGCCGAGGCCGACCAGACCGGTGGTGACGAGGACGGCGACGAGCCGGTCCGCGCGTTCGGCGATGCCGACGCTGGCGGTCATGCCGAGCCCCTCGGCGCGCGCCCGGGCGTAGGGGACGATGCCGCCCAGCACGAGGCACAGCAGCGCGAGGAGTGCGGTCAGCCGGTCGTCGCCACCACCGATGAACCACAGGACGAGGGCACCGAACACCGCAGCGTCCGCGAACCGGTCGAGGGTCGAGTCGAGGAAGGCGCCCCACGGGCCTTTCCGTTCCAGCTTGCGCGCCATGATCCCGTCGACGGTGTCGGAGAACACGAACGCGGTGATCACGAGAGTGCCGACCAGCAGCTGCCCGCGCGGATAGAAGACCAGCGCCCCGGCGCACACACCGAGCGTGCCGACCAGCGTCACGGCGTCGGGACCGACCCCGAGGCGCAGCAGCAGCGTTGCGACCGGGGTGAAGATGCGCGTGAACAAGGCACGGGCGTAGCGGTTGAGCATCGGCCGCAGCCTATCCAGCAACGTCATCTACACCGTCATATGCACGCGCGGGGCAGACTGGCCCAAGGTCCCTTCCCATCGGGGTGCGTCTGCGGTGTCATGGGCGGTCTGGTGGTGATCTGGTGGTGATCTGGTCGATGTCCGGTGACCAGCCGGGCACATCGAGGAACGGCGGGTGATGGCGATGACGCAGCAGGCGCAGCCGAAGGGGGCGACCGAGCCGGTCGATGAAGTACGCAACGTCGTGCTGGTCGGGCACGGCGCTGCGGGCAAGACGATGCTGGTGGAAGCGGCCCTGGCCGCCACGGGAGCCATCCCCCGGATGGGCCGCATCGAGGACGGCACCACGGTCGCGGACTTCGAGGACGTCGAGAAGCGGCTCGGCCGTTCCGTCTCGCTCTCGGTCGCCAGCACGGTCGTGGACGACGAGTCGTTGCGCAAGGGGGTCGGCTCGCCGGTCCGGATCAACTTCATCGACACCCCCGGCCACGCCGACTTCACCGGGGAGCT
>JASBSH010000386.1 GCA_030149025.1 Actinomycetales bacterium
CGCCGGACGCGACGTGCTCGTCTCCTCGTCGCCGTCCCGCACGGAAGGGGCGGTCCCCGCATGAGGACGACGCCACGCGGGTATGGCCTTGATGTCCGGTCCGCGGCGGGCCGGTCGGGAGGGACTGATGGCGAACGACAACATCGACGCGACGAACACCGGCGGGAAGGTCAAGGAGTGGGCGGACCGCACGCTGGAGAGCTACGAGCAGGGTGAGGACCGCGCCGGAGGCGACCGGCCGCTGCAGGGGTACGGCGTCCTGCTGGCGATCTACTCGACGTTGACCGGGGCCGGTATCGCGTGGGCGAAGCTGAAGGAGGTCGAGCGCGAGCGCCCGTCGCTGATCGACCTGGCGCTGCTGGCGATCGGCACGTTCCGCATCAGCCGGACGCTCACCAAGGACGCCGTCACGTCCACCCTCCGCGCGCCGTTCGCCACCTACCAGGGCCGGGGCGCTCCGGGCGAGGTGATGGAGGCGCCGCGCCCCGGACCCGTCCGGCATGCGGTGGGGGAGCTGGTGACCTGTCCGTTCTGCCTGAGCCAGTGGGTCGGTACGGCGGGTCTGCTGGGGTCGTTCCTGTTCCCCCGCGTGACCCGGTGGGTCTTCTCCGGGATGTCGGTCGTCGCGGCCGCCGACGTCCTGCACTTCGCGTACGACAAGCTCCAGAGCTCCGACTAGTCACGGTTCACCGCCGGGTGCGCCCGTGGCGCTTGTTGCCAACGGATCAGGGGAGATGTCGGCAACAGCGCCGGTCCAGGGTGTGGCCGTCTGGTGGGACAGTGAAGAGCATGGCCGACCTGTGCTTCACCCCCGCGATCGAGCTGGCGTCGATGCTGCGCCGCCGCGAGATCTCCGCGCGTGAGCTCCTGGACGCGCACCTGGACCGCATCGAGCGCGTGAACCCCGACGTCAACGCCATCGTCACCATGGACGCCGAGGGCGCGCGCGAGGCGGCCAGGGCCGCGGACGAGCGGCTGGCCGACGGGGAGCAGGTCGGGGTGCTGCACGGCCTGCCGGTGGCGTTCAAGGACACCCACGAGACGGCCGGGATGCGCACCACCTGGGGCTCCCCGGCGAAGGCGGACTTCGTGCCAAAGCGCGACGAGCTGATCGTCGAACGGGTCCAGCAGGCCGGGGCGATCCGTGTCGGGAAGACGAACACCCCGGAGTGGGCGGCCGGTTCTCACACCTTCAACCCGGTGTTCGGCGTCACCCGCAACCCCTATGACCTCTCCCGGAGCGCGGGCGGCTCCAGCGGTGGTGCGGCGGCGGCGCTCGCGGCCGGCATGGTGCCGATCGCCGACGGCAGCGACATGGGCGGTTCCCTGCGCAACCCCGCCTCGTTCTGCAACGTCGTCGGCCTGCGCCCCACCCCCGGGCGCGTGCCGACCTACCCGTCGCCGCTGGGCTGGGCGGTCCTCAGCGTGCAGGGCCCGATGGGCCGCACCGTCGCCGACGTCGCCCTCGGCCTCGCTGCCATGGCCGGGCCCGACCCGCGGGTACCGATCTCCCTGCAGGACCCGGGGCAGACCTTCCTCGGCGACCTGCCGACCGACCTCAAGGGACTTCGGGTCGCCTGGGCGCCGACCCTCGGGGGTCGCATCCCGGTCGACACCCAGGTGCTCGACACCATCACCCCCCAGGTCAAGGTGTTCGAGGAGCTCGGCGCCAGCGTCGTCGAGGACTGCCCGGACCTGACCGGGGCCGACGAGGTCTTCGACGTGCTGCGCGCCTGGCAGTTCGAGATGACGCTCGGCGACCTGGTGAAGACCCACCCGGACCTGGTGAAGCAGTCGATCCACTGGAACGTCGAGCAGGGCCGCGGGCTCTCCGGCCACGACGTCGCCCGCGCGGAGGTGCTCCACACGAAGCTGCACCTGGCGATGGTGGAGTTCTTCTCCCGCTACGACGTGCTCCTGGCGCCGACCACCCAGGTCGTGGCCTTCGACGCGGACCTGGAGTACCCGCAGGAGGTCGCGGGCAAGCCGCTTGACAACTACCTGGAGTGGATGCGCTCGGTCTCGCTGATCACGCCGACGGGCTGCCCCGCGCTGTCGGTGCCGGCGGGGTTCACCGAGGACGGGCTGCCCGCAGGGCTGCAGATCATCGGGCCCGCCCGGCACGAGCGGCGCGTCCTAGAGGTCGGTCACGCCTTCGAGCAGGCGACCCGGTTCGGCGAACACCGGCCCGGCCCGGTCCTCGACCGCATCGCCTGACGGTACGGTCACGCCACCGCCGTTGGCCGCCCTCTCACCGCCGCCGTCGTGACATTGCAGCGTCACGTCCGGTTGGAAGGGGAATGAGCCGGACCTCGCACGGCAATGTCGCGGTGCAGTCGGGAATGCGCACGTGCTTCGATACGTTCATGCACTCAATACAGGAACGTATCGAGTCAGGAGTGTCATGTCACCCGCGTCGGCGCCAGCACAACGACCCACCCGCAGCCGCGTCAACACCCGCAGCCGCCTCCTGGCCGGCGCGCTGGAGGTGATGGCCGAACGCGGCATCCCCGGTGCGAGCATCGAGGACATCTGCAGTCGCGCCGGCTTCACGCGCGGCGCGTTCTACTCCAACTTCCGCTCCAAGGAGGACCTCGCCCTCGCGCTGTACCGAGACCGCTTCGAGCAGCTCACCGAGCGCATCGAGTCGGTGCTCGCCGGCCAGGACGCCGAGGACGACGCGCAGGACGACGACGAGGACGGCGACGGGGCCACGCTCCGGCGCTTGCTCGACGTGCTGCCGCGTGACCGCCAGTGGTACCTCTTCACCAGTGAGTTGACCCTGCTCGCCCTCCGTGACCCCCGTGTCGGACGCCGCCTCGTCGCGCTGCGTGCCGAGCTGCGGTCAGGCGTCGCCCGGTTCGTCCGGCAAGTCGTGGAGCGCAGAGGCAGGCACCTCAGCACGGACGCCGACCTGGTCGCCCGCGCCCTGATCGCCCTCCATGAGGGCAGCCTCGGCCAGCACCTCCTCGAACCCGCGGCCCTCCCTGTCGACAAGATCGAGAGCGAGCTCTGGCCGCTCCTGCTCGCCACGCTCCAGCGGGGCGCCCAGTGAGCCGCATCGACCTGCGGCACGTCGCCGTTGCCGGCCCGCACGGCCCGCTCCTGGACGACGTCACGCTCACGCTCCTGACCGGTCACGTCCTGCTCGTCCCGGGCGAGCCCGGACCGCACCAGACGGCACTGTGCCTGGCCGTGGCGGGGAGGATGCGCGCACGCACCGGTCAGGTGCTGCTGGACGGAGCCGGCGACGACGTCAGTCTCCGTGCCGTCACCGCGGTCGTCGACGGCGAGGACGTCAGCGCACCGGACGGCGCACTGCGGCTGCGGTCGGTAGTGGGTGAGGAGCTCGGTCTCGCCGGCCGGCGACCTCGGCGGCGCGCAACGGAGCAATGGCTGAACCGGCACGGTATCGCCGAGCACGCCGCCAGGCGCATCGACCAGCTGCCCCCCGCCGTCCGCACCCGTGCGCTGGCCGAGCTTGCGACCCACCGGCCAGCGGTGCGCTTCCTCCTGCTCGACCAACCCGACCGCCACGGCGGCCGGGTCGAGGACTGGTACTCGTTGGCGGGCGACCTCGCGGCCCGCGGTTACGGCGTCCTCGTCACGTGCGCGCCATCCTCCGCCCGGCTCCTCGGCCTGGATCCGGACACCATCACCGACGTCGCCCTCGACACCGACATCACGGAGATCCGATGAGCACTTTCCGCCTGGCGCTCGGCGAGTTCCGCCGACTGACCGCCGGCCGACTGCCGACCCTCGCGCTCGTCGCGCTCGTGCTCCTTCCGACCCTCTACGGGGCGCTCTACCTGTACGCCAACAAGAACCCGTACGACCGGCTGTCGGACATCCCCGCCGCGCTCGTCGTCGCGGACCGGGGCGTGGACGTCGACGGCAAGGAGGTGGTCTACGGGGACCAGGTGGCCGACGACCTCGTCGCCGGGCGCACGTTCGGTTGGCAGCGGTTCGACGAGGCGGGCGCCGAGGACGCCGCCCGGGGCGTGAGCAGTGGACGCTACGACTTCGCCATCACCCTGCCGGAGGACTTCTCGGCATCGCTCGCGTCACCCGCGGCTGCCCTCGAGAACACCGGTACTGTGTCCGAAGCCGCGAAGGCGCCCCGGCAGGCGTTGGTCGTCCTCAGCACCAACGACGCGAACAACTACCTCGTGCGCACCATCGCCGGCACTGTCGCCGAGAAGGTCCGGGCGTCGATCGCCGAGCGGATGGGGGAGGAGGCGGCGAACCGCTTCCTGCTCGGGTTCTCCACCATCTGGACCAACGTGAAGCAGGCAGCGGACGGCTCCGACGCGCTCGTGGACGGCGCCACGCGGGTTGACGAGGGAGCCAGCCGGCTGGCCGCGGGCGCCGATGAGCTGCTGGCCGGGCAACGGAAGCTCGCCGCGGGGGCAGCCGGCCTGTCTTCCGGCGCCGCCCGGGTGGACACCGGCGCCGCCTCGCTGGCAGGGGGCGCCGATCAGCTCACCGCCGGGGCGGACGAGCTGCGCTCGGGGCTGACCACTGTGGCGGACAGGACCTCCAGCCTGCCGGCGCAGACGCGGCAGCTGGCCGACGGTGCGGCCCGGGTGGCCGAGGGCAACACGCGCGTGGCCCGGGCCGCGGACGCGGCCGCGGACGTGGCCCGGCAGATGACCGCCCGCGCAGGTGAGCTGAGCGCGACGGGCAAGTCGGTCCTGGAACAGGCCGGTCTCACGCCGGACCAGGTCAACCAGGTCCTGGCACAACTCGAATCTGCCCGCACGCCGCTGGAACGGGCCGGCGCTGCGGTCACGTCGACGAGTGCCCAGCTCGACCAGCTCGCGGCAGGATCACAGCAGGTGGCGGACGGCGCCAAGCGGCTCGCAGACGCCACTCCCGCTCTCACCCAAGGGATTTCCCGAGCCGCCGACGGAGCGGCTCAGCTCGGCTCCGGCGCGGCACGGCTCGCCGGCGCAGCCGACCGGCTCGCAGCGGGAACCGGTCAGCTGTCCGACGGCGCGGAGCAGCTGGCATCCGGTGAGCGCCGGGCTGTCGAGGGCACCCAGGGCCTGGCCCGGGGCGCGGACCAGCTCGCTGACAGCAGCGGGAAGCTGGTGTCGGGGACAGCGCAGCTCAACCAGGGGCTCACCGAAGGACTGGGTCAGATACCGTCTCCGGACGACGGCACCCGCCAGGCCGCGGCCGGCGTCCTGGCCGATCCTGTCGCCGTCCGGAACGTCGCGGAGGCAGCGGCCGACAGCTACGGCGCCGGACTGGCCCCGTTCTTCCTGTCGCTCGGGACGTGGATCGGCGGGTACGTCATCTTCCTGCTGGTACGGCCCTTGTCACGTCGAGCGCTTGCGGCCGGGCAGCCGTCCTGGCGGGTGGCCCTGGCCGGCTGGATGACCCCGGCGCTGGTCGGTGCCGCTCAGGTGACTGTGCTCGTCGCGGTCGTCGCCGTGGCGCTGAGGATCGTGCCTGCGCACCCCTGGGCGACGTTCGCCTTCCTGCTGCTGGTGTCGGCGACGTTCATCGCGATCGTCCATGCGCTCAACGCCTGGCTGGGAAC
>JASBSH010000387.1 GCA_030149025.1 Actinomycetales bacterium
CACCCTGAGGCCCGTGCGCAGGGCGGCGTCGCCGGCGCCGGCGCCCGACCTGTCGACCGGGAGCTGTCCGACCCCCGTGAAGAAGCCGGCGGTCAGCCAGCCCTTCAGCCCGGGACCGGTGAAGTAGTCGGACTTGGCGAGGAACGTCAGCCGACGCTCCAGCATCAGCGGCAGGAAGATCGAGTCCGAGAAGGACAGGTGGTTGCTGGCCAGGATCGCGGCACCGGTGGCGGGCACGTGCTGGGCGCCGATCATCCACGGACGGAAGAGCGTGCGCAGCAACGGACCGAGCACGATCCGCTTGAGGAACCAATAGAACATCCGCGCCCTCCCGGCCTGTAGGACAACCAGACGAGTGTCAGCCGCACCACCCCCGGGCGCGTGCAGGGAAACCTGCAGGTGAGACTTTGCCAGACGCGGCTGAACCTCGACCGGTGTCCCACAGCGTGCGACGATTGAGCGGTGACAGTGGGGTGGACGACGTGGCCGGGCGGGTACCCAGCCAGGTGCCTCCGGGCGTGCTCGACGACGACGGCACCGCGATGACGCGCGTGATGGCAGGGGCCGAGCCGCTCGCCTTCGACGGTGGTGAGGTCGGCGTCCTGCTGTGCCACGGGTTCACGGGGACGCCGGCGAGCATGCTGCCCTGGGCCGAGCACCTGGCCGCCGACGGCTACACCGTCCACGTCCCGCGGCTGCCCGGTCACGGAACCGCCTGGCAGGACCTGAACAGGACCCAGTGGCCTGACTGGTACGCCACGGTCGACCGCGCCTTCCGTCAGCTGCACGCGCAGTGCCGCGTGGTGGTGGTCGGGGGGCTGTCCATGGGCGGCGCCCTTGCGCTGCGCCTCGCCGAGGAGCACGGCGCCAAGGTGGCGGGTCTGATGCTCGTCAACCCCGCGGTCAAGATCGAGGACCGCCGGCTCTTGGCGCTGCCCGTGCTGCGTCACCTGGTTCCCTCGCTGCCGGGGATCGCCAGCGACATCAAGAAGCCGGGCGAGACGGAGCTGGCCTACGACCGGACCCCGCTGCACGCCCTGCACTCCATGCTCGCGATGTACCGGGAGGTCGTCCGGGACCTGGCCGACGTCACCTCCCCGCTGCTGCTCATGCGGTCCCGTACCGACCACGTCGTCCCCGCATCCAGTTCGGCGCTGGTGCTGTCGCGGGTCTCGTCCACCGACGTGCAGGAGGTCGTGCTGGAGAACAGCTACCACGTCGCGACGCAGGACCACGACGCTCCGATGATCTTCAAGGAGAGCAGTCACTTCGTGGCCCACGTGGCGGGAGCAGCACGAGCACGGTGACGACATGACCGACTCCAGGCACAACCCCGACGACGACTGCAGCGTCGACGTCGAAGCCGCATGGGCGGACATCGTCGCTCACTGGGACGACGCGCCGGCGAGTCCGCCGGGAGAGGTCACCGACGCTGCACAGACCGAGAACCAGCAGACCGAGAACCAGACGGGCAACCCGACCGAAGACCGACCGGACGGCGGCACGCAAGCGGGCGTGTCGGCGTCCGGAGATCCTTCCTCGCCGGCCGACGCAGCAACGCGAGCTGCCGACGGCACCGACACCACCCGCGACTGGGGCGAGGACTGGGACGTCCCGAGGTCGCGGGTCGGTGGTGACCAGGTCCGGGAGGGCGTCGAGCGCGAGGACGCGACCGAGGCAGCCCTGGACGACGAGGAGCGGTTCGTGCCACCGGAGCCGCCGCCCCTGCCCCGGGGGGACAGGATCTCGAGACTTGCGTGGGCCGGCGTCCTCGGCGCTCCTTTGTTCTTCCTGCTGGCAGCGCTGTTCTGGCGGGGGGCACCGACGTGGCTGGTCGTGGCGGCCGTCGGGGCCTTCGTCGCCGGGTTCGTCACCCTGGTCGTGCGCATGCCGGACCGTGACGACAAGGGTGACGACGGCGCCGTCGTTTGACCTGTAGCCTCCGGTCGTCGTCTGATCAGTCCTCGGCAACGGGCTGAAGAGGCGACGGCCAATACGAACCGCTGGGAGGTAGCGTGCCGCACTCGGAGACCGTCGAGATCAAGGGGCACCTGCTCGACAGCGGGGTGCTGTCCAGGTGCTTCACCGACGTGAGGGCGCTGGGCGGGGACTTCGTCGTCGACCGGCTGGACGTCGGCAAGGACTCCGGTGACGAGTCGTACGCGCGCATCACGGTCACCGGGGACGCGGACGAGCACCTCGCGTCGATCCTGATGCGCCTCAACGCGTACGGGGTCAACCTGATCCATCCGGGTGAGGCCGTCACCCGGACCGTGGACGCCGACGGGGTGTTCCCGCCCGACTTCTACTCCACGACGAACCTGGAGACCCAGGTGCGCCTCGGTGGGCGCTGGGTCGACGTCGAGCACCCAGAGATGGACTGCGGCTTGCTCGTCACCGGTGAGGGCGGTGGGCTGCGGGTCCGGACGATCGCAGTCAGCGACACCAAGGTGGGCGACCGGATCGTCTGCGGCCCGCAGGGTGTGCGGGTCACCCAGAAGGTCGCGGAGCAGCCCGACGAGGACCAGGTCTTCGAGTTCATGAACTCGGACGTGTCGTCGGAGAAGCCGCAGGCGCTGCTCGTACGCCAGATCGCGCAGGAGATGCGGGACACGAAGGCCGCTGGCAAGCGGATCTTGTGGGTTGCGGGGCCGGCGGTGGTGCACACCGGTGCGGCGCCTGCCATGGTGGCGCTCGTCAACGCCGGGTACGTGGACGTGCTGTTCGGTGGCAACGCCATCGCGACCCACGACATCGAGTCGTCCATCTACGGCACCTCGCTCGGGGTCGACCTCTCCAAGGGACGCGGCGTCGAGCACGGGCACGAGCACCACATCCGCGCCATCAACGCCGTCCGGCGGGCTGGTTCGATCGCCGACGCCGTGAAGCAGGGCGTCGTGACCAGCGGAGTCATGCACGCGTTGGTGGAGAACGGCAAGGACTTCGTGCTCGTCGGATCGGTGCGGGACGACGGACCGCTGCCCGACGTGTACACCGACGTGCTGGCCGGCCAGCGGGCGATGCGAGCTCAGCTCGAGGGCGTCGGCTTCGCGATCATGGTGGCGACGATGCTGCACAGTGTCGCGACCGGCAACCTGCTGCCGGCGTCCGTCCCGCTCGTGTGCGTCGACATCAACCCCGCCACGGTCGTGAAGCTCGCCGACCGCGGCTCGGCGCAGGCCCGCGGGATCGTCACCGACATCGGGCTGTTCCTCGAACAGCTCGCGAACGAGCTCGTGCCGGACCGGCCGAAGCCGTAGCGGTAGCAGCCGCCGACCTGCGAGTCCGCGGCGCGGCGAGGTCGCCAACCCGCGAAGAGTGCTGCTTGTTTGCCGCGACACGCCGGCGTGTCGCACAAGGAGTCAGCGTTCTTGGAGGCACGCGTCTTCGAGGCGCGTTCGCGCGAGGCGCGTTCGCGCGAGGCGCAGCTCGGCCATGACGGGGCGGTGGTCGCTCGCGACGCGGACGTCGTCCTCGCGCACGCCCGCCGGCCACCCGTAGGAGACGACCTCGATCGTCGGGTCGACGAGGACGGCGTCGATGCGGCGACGCGGGTGGGCTGCGGAGAACGTGGGACGGCTGCCCTCTCCCGGGTCGCGCAGCCGCTGCTGCAGCGCGTTCCAGGAAGGCCCGTCGGGTGGTTCGTTCAGGTCACCGGCCGCCACCCCGGGCGCGCCACTTCGCTCGAGAACTCCGAGCAGACGCTGCACGTGGTCGACGCGCTCCTGCGGGTCGAGGCCGAGGTGCATGCTGAGCACCGCAACGCGCTCGGTCCCGGGCAGACCGGCGACCACACCGGCCCATCCACGCGGCCGGGTGAGCAGCCCCGCTACGGGCAAGCGCTCGGCCGCAGCCAGCGACACCTCGGCGCGGTAGCTCGTCAGCACCGCTGTCCCCGCCGACACGCGCCCCCCGCAGGCGAACAACATGCCGGACTGTCTG
>JASBSH010000393.1 GCA_030149025.1 Actinomycetales bacterium
TGCTTTGCGGCTCGGGCGAGGGCCTGCGCGGTGTCGAGTTCGGTGGTCGCGCGGCGCTTGCCGTACCTGCCGACCGTGCCCAACCAGTTGCGGGCGGCACGCTGTGCGGTGTCGGCGTCGCGCCACTCGGCCAGCGCCGCCGTTGCTTGCTCGATGAGCGGGGCGGCAACCTCGGCCCGCACGCGCTCGACCCGTTCGACTGCGGCACTGCTGGCCTGGTGCGCTCGGTCGAGTTCGTCGCGTTGCTCGGCGTATAGCTCGGTGAGGGCATCGGCGGCCTGCTGCCACAGGGCCGCTCGCTGTTCCGCGTCCTCGGCCTGCTTCGTCAAGGCGGCTATCTCGGTGTTCACGCGCTTTTCGGGGCCGTCGTCGACCAGGCCACGCACCGCCTGCGCCGCGTGCTGGGTGGCGTCGGCGAGTCCTCGGTCGGCGCGGTCGCGTCCTACGGCGTCGATGAACTGCGCTCGGGCGTCGGCCTCGTTCTCCGCGATGACGTGCAGCACGTTTGCGTCTTTGCCTCGGGTCATGCCGACGTAGACGGCTGCGCCGCTCATGGCGTCGCTAAGGATCGTGTCGGCTCTGGTGGCGGTGATGCCTTGCACGCCGTAGACGGTGGAGGCGTAGGCCAGGTGCGCGTGCTCGGTGACGTACCCGGCGGGCAGGCGCACGGTGTGCTCTCGCTTCCGGTCGCTGCCTGTCTCCACCACCCAGAGCGCCCCGTCGTCGGCGACGTGTTGCACGATCCACTGCTGACGGTTCGCCACCCCGAGGGTGGTGTCGTTCTTGCGAGTCTGGATCAGATCACCCCGACCGATGGGCAGGCCGTCACTGCCGGTCGCCGTCGCCTCATCGTCCACGAGCCCGGCGTGGATGCGCTGGTCGCGGATGCGGGCGTTCAGGCGTACGGCCTCGTCGTTCGTGGCAACCGTGACCGCCTCACCGCCGCTGTGGTTCTTTGCGATGTGCTCGTGCAGGTGCTCGGTGTCGGCGTGCAGGCGGATCAGCCCGAGAGCGCGGAGTTGGTCGAAGACCTGGCCGGGATCGTGGCGGTCGCGCAACCGTACCGACAGCTCGGCGTAGGCGGGATCAGCGAAGCGGTGTACCTCGGCCATGTCGAACGTGCGCCCGCGCAGTTGCGCGGCCATGTCGAGCACGCCACCCCTGCCGACTGCGGGGAGTTGCGCCCGGTCACCGACGAGCGCGAGCGTCGCACCAGTCTCTGCGGCGACGGCAAGCAGGGCCAGGGCGGTGTCCTGGTCGAGCATCCCCGCCTCGTCCACCACGATCCGCTCACCATTGCGCAACCGTGCCTCGCTCGGCGGGCCGGTGTAGGTTGCGCCGGTGATGGGGTCGGCGTCGCCCGGCGCGAGGCGTGTCCATACTCCGTCGGGGTTCCACCGCCAACCGTGCGCGTGGACGAGTGACGCGACCGACTCCGCGGGTACACCGAGTTCCTGATGCGCGACTTCGGCGGCGCGCTTTGTTGGTGCGACGACCCGAGTCACACGGCCCTCCCGCTGTCCAGCGGTGATTGCGGTGGCGAGCATGGTCGTCTTTCCGCTGCCTGCCGCGCCCTCCACGATCACCAGCGGATCGGTCGAGGCGACCGCTGCGGCGGCTTGCATCTGGCCGGCGTCGAGCTGCTGCGCTTGCGCCAACCGGCGCACGTCGGGGTCCTCCGGCTCCTGCTCGGGTACGCGGGCGGCGATGAGGTCGCGGAGTTCGGTTTCGGCCTGCATCACGCGCACGCTCGTCCAGTGCGCGACATGCTCGGGTCGGGGTGCGTCGGGCGGGAGGATCGTGAAGCAGTCCTCCAACGCCAACCGCGTCGCGGCCTGCACGAAGTCGCGTATCTCGTCTTTGGTGGCGCGTACTCCGTACTCGGTCATGATCGCGGTGGCGTGCTCGGTCACCCTGTGCGTCGTCCATGCCGACGCTTCCGCCGCGCAGCGGTCGAGTGTGCGGGAGGCGACCTCTTGCACGCTGAGGTCATCGAGGCCGACCGGCACCTGGGTTGCGGGGCGTTGCAGTCTCGCGGGGTCGTATCCGGCCTCGCGCAACTCCGTCAGCCACGCCTGTTCCTCACCGAGTGTGGTGGGCTTCTTCGCAGGCCGCTGGTGTGCCCAGGCTTTGGCGATGAGGCGGGAGGTGACGACCGGCCCCATCGTCTCGCCGGGATGCGTCGCCTGCCATTCGGCTTCGAGGCGGTCGAGGTTGCGTTCCACCTGCGCGCCCCGCTTCGACATGACCGCGTTGTAGGGCTGCAACTCGATTACTTCGCCGGTGGCGGGGTCGAGGGTGAGGCCGTGCCGGTCGAGCACGGCGGCAAGTTCCGGGTGTGCGGCGATGACGGCGGTGCCGAGGGCGCGGATCGCGCCCTGCTGCCGAAACAGAGCGGTGGTGTCCAGTCCGCGCCACTTCCCCGCCGCCCACACTCTCGTGCCGATCTGCATGTGAATGTGCCGGTGCGGATCACCCGCACGGCTGGTGCGGTGCGTGATCCAGACCACCTGCATCCGCTCGACGGGTACATGCTCCTGCGCACCCAGCGACCCGACGCGGGTCACCGAGTGCCGGGCGACCCACCGCTGAATCTCCGCGAGTGCGTCTTGCTGGGCCGCGTCGAGCGCCGTCGAGACTTCGGGGTGCAGGGCGGCGGCGAT
>JASBSH010000394.1 GCA_030149025.1 Actinomycetales bacterium
AGAGCCAGCAGGAAGTACGTGACCGAATACAGCAGCGCCGAGTCGCCGACCGCGGGCACCTGCAGCAGCGCCAGGAAACCGATGATCAGGATCGACGCGGCGGCGGCACCGGCCACCATGAGGTCGCGTGACGAACGGTCCGCCAGCCGGCCGAACAGGCGGCCACCGACCAGGCCGGCGAGCCCCTGTGCGATGACGAACGGCCCCAGTCCGGCCAGGCCGCCGCCCATGCGGGCCGCGATCGCCACCACGAACGGCGGGCTCAGCGCGGACACGAGCAGAAGGGTCCGCACGAGGACGAACCGCCGGAACGGTCGGTCGTCTCTCAGCAGAGCCCAGGACCGTCGGACCCAGCCTTCACCTTGCCGATGTGGTGGACCGCTCGACTCCGGCACCGGCTCGCGGATGGACGTGTAGACGAAGGCGGCGACCGCCCACATGAGAACCCCCGCGAGCAGGAGCACGGCAAGCACGCCGGTCCCCACACGCTCGCCGCCGAGAAGCCGGATCCCTAGCCCGATGGTGACGGCGACCAGGCCGGCGAGCACGGTCGTCAGCCCGTTGATCTGGCCCCGCTGCCCCTTCGGGATCGTCCGACCGAGCACGTCCTTGCCGGCGAGTGAGGTGAGGGAGCGGGCCAGGGCGAAGACGGCGAGCGCCGCCAGGACGACGAGGCCGAGCGTGGTGCCCGTGGCGGTCGCGGCTGCGAGCGCCATGATCGCGACTGCCACTGCCTGGCCAGCGGCCCCGGCGACCCAGACCCACTTGCGGACCCTGCGTTGCTGCACCCAGGGCGCGAGGGCCGCCTGCGGCAGCATGGAGCCGGACTCCCTGACCGGTACGAGCAGAGCCAGGATCCAGCCGGGTGCGCCCACGGCCGACAGGAGCCACGGCAGGACGGTCTTGGCGTTGACGATCTGGTCGCCGATGCTCTGCAGCGCCTGCGCCACCACTTGACGCAGCCCGTTGTGCGCCACCGCCCGACGCTCGTCAGCCGAAAGGTCCTGGCTCGTCGTGGAGTCGCGGATCAGCCGCTCGTACAACGCCGTCACAGCACCGAGTCTCTCGCGGACCGCGTCCCGCGACGTCGGGGTCCGGTCCACGACGCCGCATGCCAGAAAGACGGCGGTTCCGCGGAACCGCCTCCCGTGCGCAACTGCATGATCACGATCGAGGCGGGGCGGTTCCGCGGAACCGTCCATTATCCAAATGCTCACGCGTTGAGCTGAGCCAGGATCTCCTCGGCGATCTGCTCGGGCGTCTTGTCGTCGGTTTGCACGGTGATCTTCGCGAGCCCCTGGTAGACGGGACGGCGGGCGTCCATCAGCCGCTTCCACTGGGCCCGGGGGTTGCCGATCAACAGCGGGCGGCTGACGTTGAACCCGATCCGCTTCGAAGCCGCAGGCAGCTCGACGTCCAGGAACACGACCGGATGCGACCGGAGGTCGTCCTCGGTGCGGGGGTCCATCGCCGCTCCCCCACCGAGCGCGAGCACGCCGTCGTGAGAAGCCAATCCGGCGACCACAGCCTCACGTTCGAGCTCCCGGAAACGTGCCTCGCCGTCGTCCACGAAGATCTCGGCCACCGACTTACCGGCGCGCGCTTCGACGTCCTCGTCCGTGTCGCGAACAGCGACCCCGAGCTGCTGCGCGAGGACCGCGCCAACGGTTGTCTTGCCGGCACCCGGCGGGCCGATGAGCACGACCCTCGGGCTCATCCCTCCACCGTCTTCATGAGCTCGGGGATGGCGGCGAG
>JASBSH010000406.1 GCA_030149025.1 Actinomycetales bacterium
ACGAGGCCGTCATGCTCATCGTGCTGAACCAGATCGACCGGGTCCCACTGGGGGCGGCCGACGCGATCAAGGCGGACCTGCGCCGGCTGCTCGCCGAGGACGGGCTGAAGAACGTCCGCGTGCTCACCACTTCAGCGGCCACCGGCGAGGGGATGCCCGAGCTGCGCTCGGTCATCGGCAAGGCGGTGCGCAAGCACGAGGCCGTGGTCCAGCGGGCGGCAGCGGATCTGGACGACGTCACGCACGATCTCGCACAAGGCGTCGGTGAGGGGGAGGCCGACCCCCGCAAGCTGCCCGGGCGGGAACTGTTGGTCGACTCGCTCGCCGGTGCTGCCGGCGTCCCCGCCGTGCTGGACGCCGTGGAGGCCGACTACCGGCGCGGCGCGCGCGCGAGGACGGGCTGGCCGTTCACGCGATGGGCCAGGCGCTTTCGCCCCGACCCGCTGAAGCGGCTGCGGCTGCAGCGGCTCGGTGACGAGGCGCAGCGGCTGCAACGGTCCTCGCTGCCGGAGCCGACCCAGGCACAGCGGGCTCAGGTGGAGCTCGCCACCCGACGCGTCGCGGAGGGCGCGAGCGAGGGTCTGCCCCGCCGCTGGGCGGAAGCGGTGCGGGACGCCGCCACGCCACCGGGCGCGGACGTCGCCGACGCGCTCGACCAGGCCGTGACGGGCGTGGAGCTCGAACGCCACCGGCCGCTGTGGTGGAGCGTGTTCGGCCTGCTGCAGATGCTTCTGGCTGTGGCAGCCGTCGCTGGGCTGGTGTGGCTCGGAGCGCTGTTCGTCGTGGACTGGTTCCGGCTGCCGGAGCCACGCACCCCGATGCTCGGGCCGGTCCCGTGGCCGACCGCGCTGCTCGTCGGCGGACTCGCGGTCGGGCTGCTGCTCGCGACGATCGGAGGCCGGCTGGCCGCTGTCGGGGGGCGGCGACGGCGCCGGCGGACCGAGAAGCGGCTCAGGGCGGCCGTGGCGGAGGTGGCAGCGAAGCGGGTGCTCGACCCCGTGGCCGAGGTGCTCATCGACCACCGCACAACGCGTGAGGCGCTGGCGAAACGGCGCTGACGTCGTCCGTATCCGGTCCTGCGCGCGCACCTGCCGGCTGGCTCGCCGGCTGTCTTGCCGGCTGTCTTGTGCGTGACTCTCCGTCCACAGGCGCGTTCTCGGCGTCCGCTGTCCACAGATCCGGCTGTGCCCCTTGGGGGAACGCCGTCGGGCGATGACGGTGGTGCCTCGAGACCCGCCGCCGGCGGGGGAGTCAAGGAGGTGGCAAGTGCGTGGAGTCTTCGTGACGGTGGTCGGCAA
The DNA here is from genome assembly GCA_030149025.1 of Actinomycetales bacterium. Lineage (GTDB taxonomy): Bacteria > Actinomycetota > Actinomycetes > Actinomycetales > BWSM-131 > BWSM-131. The sequence continues at coordinate 1,299 of JASBSH010000406.1, forward strand.
CGTCGGTGCCGACCCGGTGGCGCGTGACACGGCAGGGGGAAGGGTGGTGACCTTCAACCTCGGCGTCAGCGAGCGGTACTTCGACCGCAGCAACGACCAGTGGGCTGACCGGCCCACCACCTGGTACCGCATCTCGTGCTGGAACGCCCAGCTCGGCCGCAACGTCGGTGAGTGCGTCCGCCGCGGTGAGCGGGTCATGGTGACGGGCCGGCTGCGGTTCAGCACCTACCAGGACAAGGACGGCGTGGAACGCGCTTCGCTCGAGGTGGTCGCCGAGCACGTGGGGCACGAGATGAGCTTCGCGTCGACCCGGTATATCAAGCAGGAGCGGAGGCAGACGCAGGACAGCGCGGGTGAGGACCCGGGGGAGCGGCCGGAGCTCGACGAGTTCGGCGACGACCTCGACGTGCCCGGTGTCGACCTGGACACCGGCGAGCTCCTCGACGAGGAGCGGGTCGGAGTCTGATCTGGCGGTCTGATCGTCTTGCGTGTGATCGTCTTGCCGTCGGATCGTCTGGTGACCTTTCGCGAACTGAGCGTCTGGTGACCTTTCGTGAACTGAGATGGGAGCCGGCGCGGTGGCCCGGACGGGCGTTCGGGCCACCGCTCGCGGACGACTAGCCTGGTGGGCATGGCGGAGTTCATCTACACCATGTACAAGGTGCGCAAGGCGGTGGGCGACAAGCTCATCCTGGACGACGTCACCCTGAACTTCCTGCCCGGCGCGAAGATCGGTGTCGTCGGCCCCAACGGCGCCGGTAAGTCCAGCGTCCTCAAGATCATGGCCGGCATCGACAAGGCCAACAACGGCGACGCCTTCCTGGCGCCCGGCGCCACGGTCGGCATCCTCATGCAGGAGCCCGAACTCGACGAGACCAAGACGGTGCGCGAGAACGTCGAGGCCGGCGTGGCGGTCAAGGCCAAGCTCAACCGGTACAACGAGGTCGCCGAGCTGATGGCCACCGACTACAGCGATGAGCTGATGGAGGAGATGGGCAAGCTCCAGGAAGAGTTGGACGCCGCCGACGCATGGGATATCGATTCCCAGCTCGAACAGGCGATGGACGCTCTTCGCTGCCCGCCGGCCGACGAGCCCGTCACCCATCTGTCCGGTGGTGAGAAGCGTCGCGTCGCGCTGTGCAAGCTGCTGCTGTCCAAACCCGACCTGCTGCTGCTCGACGAGCCCACCAACCACCTCGACGCCGAGAGCGTGTTGTGGCTCGAGCAACACCTCGCCGACT
>JASBSH010000412.1 GCA_030149025.1 Actinomycetales bacterium
GCAACTGCTCGCGGAGCACGTCCAGTTCGTCCGGGGTCAGCACGTAACCATAGTCGGGCTGGTCCAGCTCAAGTCCGGCGTTGATGAGTGAGTCGAGCGCGACGAGCACGTCGTCTCGGGGGTGGCCCTCGGCCATGAGGATGTCGAGAGCCTGGTCAGCGAAGATGCCGCTCATCGTCGTCCCTTCCTTCGGTGGGGTGTCAGCGGGCGTGGCACGGGTCAGTCGCACGCAGTCCGCCGCGTGGTCGTCGGCGCACAGGTGCCGGACGGTGCCGACCGGCAGGGTGAGCGGTCGCCACTCGATGAGGACCACGCCGTCGCGGGCCGAGCGGCCGCAGTCCGAGCAAGTGGGAAGGGGGGTGTTCGCGGTCATCTGTCGCGTGCCTCCAGTCCACAGAAAGTCCGCAAGAGGTCCGCAAGCGGTAAGCGACGTTCAACGGTTGCCAACGGTAAAGCCGCAGGTGGGAGCACAGGCGCCACCACCGACCAACGGCTATCAACGGTCCTCAACCAATCGGGGAGCATTACACCTACTACAGCTTTCGCCCGGCCCAGCTTCGCCGCTGGCACCCAGGCGCGGGGACGGCGCTGCTCGGCGACGCGGCCGGCGAACGCCTGGGCTGGCGTCACTACGGACACGTCGAGGCGCTGGACGGCGATGGTCGCGTCGTGAAGGCCGTCGGCCTGGACGTCGGCACCTGGCTCGCTGCTCGGGGCGGCGCGTTGGAGCACGTGGTCGGCCTGCTCCAGGCGACGGCCGGCAGGCCGGCCAGGTTCGGCTGTTTCGGGTTGCACGAGTGGGCGATGGTGTACCGGCTGGGCCAGGGCGACGTCCGCCACTCGGCCTGGCCGCTTCGGCTCGGGGCGGCAGGGACTGACGCCGTGGTCGAGGGGAGCACGATCAGGTGCAGCCACTTCGACGCGTTCAGGTTCTTCACCGACGAGGCCCGTCCACGGAACACGCTGCAGCCGAGCCGCGCCACCCAGGGGCAGCTGGAGCAACCGGGGTGCCTGCACGCTGCCATGGATCTCTACAAGTGGGCGTACAAGCTCACACCCGCCGTGCCGTCGTCCCTGGTGGCCGACTGCTTCGCCCTGGCCCGGGACGTGCGCGTCCTCGACATGCGGGCCTCGCCCTATGACCTCTCAGCGCTCGGGTACGAGCCGGTGCGGATCGAGACGCCGGAGGGCCGGGCTGAGTACGTGCGCGAGCAGCAGGCGTTCACCGCTCGGAGTCAGGAGCTGCGCCGACGACTCCTGCACGTGCTTCGGTGCGTACAGCGTTCGTCGTACGTTGATCATGAATCTCCGGTTCACTCTGCCGCACAGGGAGATTCGTGATCAACGTGTCCGGCAGTCGGGCCGTAGAAGGCTCAGGAAGCGGTGCGGTGATGGACGACCAGAAGGCAACCCTGCTGCGATACCTGCGCCATGGCCGGAAGGGCCTGCTCGCCAAGCTCGACGGACTGAGTGAGTACGACGTCCGGCGTCCGCTCACGCCCACCGGGACGAACCTGCTCGGTCTGGTGAAGCACGTCGCCAGCGTTGAGCTGGGGTACTTCGGCGAGGTCTTCGGCAGACCTGCGGACCGGGCACTTCCTTGGTTCGACGACGACGCGGAGCCGGACGCGGACCTGTGGGTGCCGGCGGACCAGACGCGCGAGGAGATCATCGACCTGCACCAGTTCTCCGCGAAGCACAGCGACGCGACGATCGAGGAGCTGCCGCTGGACGCCGAGGGTTTCGTCGCCTGGTGGGGACCCAAGGGCGAGAAGGTGACCCTGCACCGGGTTCTCGTGCACATGTGCTTCGAGACCGCTCGCCATGCCGGCCAGGCCGACATCCTGCGGGAAGGGCTCGACGGGACGGCGGGTCAGGTCCCCGGTTCCTACCCGAACGTCACGGACCGGACACCCGAGCAGTGGGCGGAGCACTGCGCCCGGATCGAGGCGGCCGCACGCGAGGCGGCAGAGAAGGCCGGCGAGCCGACACCGTCAGCGGCGCGGCACGCCCTGCCGTCGTAGGCCGTACACGATCCCGTCGACGAGCGCCTGCCACGACGCCTCGACGACGTTGCCGCCCACGCCGACCGTCATCCAGGACGACTCCCCGTCGCTGGTCTCGATCAGCACCCGGGTGACGGCGTCCGTGCCGTGCGCGGCGTCGAGGATCCGCACGCGGAAGTCGATGAGCTGCATCGTCTCCAGCTCCGGGTACGCCGAGCTGAGCGCCTCCCGCAGGGCATGGTCCAACGCGTTGACCGGCCCGTTTCCCTCGCCGGTGGCCACGACGCGCCGGCCGCCGGCGACCAGCTTGACCGTCGCCTCCGAAAGCGCGCTGGCGCCGTCCGGGAGCTCCCGGTGCTCGGTGATCGCGCGCCAGCTCTCGACGTCGAAGTACGCAGTCCGCGTTCCCGTGGCCTCCTCGATGAGCAGCAGCTCGAACGAGGCGTCCGCGGCCTCGAAGGTGTACCCCTGCGCCTCGAGCATCTTGACCCGCTCGACCAGGCGGCTGAGCACCTCGGGCTGGTCCGACAGGTCGTAACCCAGCTCCTTGCCCTTGAGCTCGATGCTGGCACGGCCGGCCATGTCGGACACCAGCATCCGCATGTCGTTGCCGACGGCGCGCGGGTCCGTGTGCTGGTAGAGGTCGGGGTCGACGCGGATCGCCGAGGCGTGCAGACCGGCCTTGTGCGCGAAGGCGCTCGCCCCGACGTAGGGCTGGCGGGAGTAAGGCACCACGTTGGTGAGCTCGCTGACGGCGTGTGCGATGCGAGTCGCCTCCGAGAGCTGCTCGGCGGCGACCACGGGCAGCTTCTTCTTCAGCACGAGGTTCGCGACGACGGTGACGAGGTCGGCGTTGCCGGTCCGCTCGCCGTAGCCGTTCAGGGTGCCCTGCACGTGCGTGGCGCCCGCGTCGACCGCCGCGATCGTGTTCGCCACCGCGCAGCCGGTGTCGTTGGGGCTGTGGCTGCCGAGCCGGGCGCCGGTGCTCGCGAGCACCTCCGACACGGCGAGGTGGACGTCCGTGGGCAGCATCCCGCCGTTGGTGTCGCACAGCGCCACGACCTCGGCCCCCGCCTCGGCCGCGACGCGCACGACCTCGAGCGCGTAGCCGCGGTCGGTGGCGAAGCCGTCGAAGAAGTGCTCGGCGTCGAGGAACACCCGGCGGCCCTCACGGGCGAGGAACGACACCGTGTCCCGCACCATCGCCAGGTTCTCCTCGGCGGTGGTGCGCAGTGCCCGTTCGACCTGCCCGAGGTGGCTCTTGGCGACCAGGGTGACCACTGGCGCCTGCGAGTCGACGAGCGCCCGCACCTGCGGGTCGGCATCGGCCCGTGAGCCCGGACGGCGCGTGGCCCCGAATGCGGCCAGGCTCGCGTTCTTGAGGTTGAGGTCGCGGGCGGCCCGGCGGAAGAACTCCGTGTCCTTCGGAATCGCGCCGGGCCACCCGCCCTCGATGAACCCGACACCGAGCTCGTCGAGGAGGCCGGCGATGGCGAGCTTGTCGACAACAGAGAGGGACAGCCCCTCCTGCTGGGCGCCGTCCCGCAGCGTCGTGTCGTACACGTGCAGGGCGCCGGAGCTCGTCTGGGTCATGTCGTCGTGCTTCCTCGAGAGGTCGTGCGGGCGGTGTGCTCCTGCTGACCCTTCGTCGGTGGGGATCGCCCCCAACGAAAAAGACCCCCCGTGAGCACGGGAGGTCTGCGCGTCTTCGGGCTCGTGGCCCGGCGACGCGCTCAGCCGATAATGAGCGTGGTGGCGTTCATCGCGCGCCAGTCTGCCACTGCCTCCACGAGCCGGAACATGCGTCTCGTCATTCGGGCAGACCGTATTCGGCACCGGGTCCGCCGCAACGGGCCCGGTCCGGCCGCTCAGGCGAGGCGGTGCAGCCAGCCGTGCACGTCCTCCGCCCGCCCGTACTGGATGTCCAGCAGGGCCTGGCGGACCTTGGCGGTGACCGGCCCCGTCTCGCCTTCGTTCGCGACCGAGGTGCGGTCGGGTTCGACCAGCGCGCCCACGGGCGTGACGACGGCAGCAGTACCGCAGGCGAAGACCTCCGCGATGCGGCCGGAGGTGACCCCGTCCCGCCACTCGTCGACGTCGACCTTGCGCTCGGTGACCGGGTGCCCGAGGTCGGCGGCGATCTGCAGCACCGACGAGCGGGTGACGCCCTCGAGGATGCTGCCCGAGAGCTGGGGGGTGACGACCTCGCCGTCGTCCATCACGAAGTACAGGTTCATACCGCCGAGCTCCTCCACCCAGCGGTGCTCGACGGCGTCGAGGAAGACGACCTGGTCGCACCCGTGCGCGGTCGCCTCCTGCTGCGGCAGCAGGCTCGCCGCGTAGTTGCCGCCGCACTTGGCGGCGCCGGTGCCACCCGGTGCCGCGCGCGTGTACTCCTGGCTCAGCCAGATGGAGACCGGGCGGACGTCGCCGGGGAAGTAGGCGCCGGCGGTGGACGCGATGACGAGGTACTCGACGAGCGCCGAGGGCCGGACGCCGAGGAACACCTCGGACGCGAACATGAACGGCCGCAGGTAGAGGCTCGCCTCGCCCGCGTCCGGCACCCACGCCGCGTCGGCCTGGACGAGCGCCTCGAGGGAGGCGATGAACGCCTGCTCGGGCAGCTCAGGCAGGGCGAGCCGGCGTGCGGAGCGCGCGAACCGGGCCGCGTTCGCCTGCGGCCGGAACGTCCAGATCGTGCCGTCGGCGTGCCTGTAGGCCTTCAGGCCCTCGAAGATCTCCTGCGCGTAGTGCAGGACGGCGGTGGCCGGGTCCAGCTGCAGCGGCCCGTAGGCCTCGACCCGCGAGTCGTGCCAGCCGCGGTCAGTCGACCAGGTGGCCCGCGCCATGTGGTCGGTGAAGTACTTGCCGAAGCCGGGCGCGGCCAGGATCCGGGTGCGCTCCTCGGGGCTGACCGGCGACGGGTT